>VGIY01000014.1 GCA_016867695.1 Candidatus Eiseniibacteriota bacterium
TCGATCTCGAGAGCCAGGGCCGGGCCTTCCTGATCTACTCCACGCCCGCGACGCTCCTGCGCATCGAGGGGATCACGCTGCGCGCCGGGGATCCGCGGCAGCTTCCCGAGAACCAGCTCCGCGGCTGCGGCGGCGGACTGGCGATCGATGGGTTCGCTCCGGGCGGCACGGTCATCGTCGACCGCTGCATCTTCGAAGACCATGTGGCCGACGCCGGGGGGGGCGCCTTCCTCCACGAGGCGGAGGCGCGTTTCAGCGACTGCATCTTCCGGAGAAACAGCGCCACGGACGGCGCGGGGGCCTACTGCGGGCAGTCCGCCGCGGGCGCCGGCGTGCGCTTCGCCGGCTGCCTGTTCCACGAGAACGACTACCCCTACCCGGCCGTCGGCGGCTACGGCGCGGGCGTCTACTACAGCCACTCGACCGGCTCGGTCGCAAGCTGCACATTCGCGGGCAATCGCGCCTGGCTCGGCGGCGGGATCCTGGTCTCGACCGCATCGGTCGTCGAGGTGGACAGCAGCCTGATCGCCTTCTCGACCGAGGGCCAGGGCCTCGCCGTCCACGCCGGAGTCGTCACGATCGCGCTGTGCGACATCTTCGGCAACGAGGGGGGCGACTGGGTGGGCGCCATCGCCGGCCTGCTGGGCGTCGACTGCAACATCTCCGCCGACCCCCTCTTCTGCGACGCCGCCTCCGGCGACTACAGCCTCCGCGACGACTCGCCCTGCCTGCCCGAGAACAACGGCTGCGGGCTGATGGGCGCGCTCGGGCAGGGCTGCGGCGCCGAGGCCGGCGTGGCGGAGGGCGCGGGCGCGAGCAGCCGGCCGTCCCTGCGGCTGACGGGATCCCCTATCCGCTATGGCGCGGCGATCGAGATCACATGCCAACTGAAGCGCCCCGGACCGGCGCGACTGCGGCTCTTCGATCCGCTGGGGCGCCCCCGCGCGACGATCTTCGAGGGCTCGCTCTCCGCGGGTGTTCATCGGCTGCGGCCGCGACTGGAGCGAGACGCACAGGGCGAGCCGCTAGCCTCGGGCCTCTACTGGCTGCGGCTCGAGTCCGCGGACGGGGGCGTCAGCCGGAGCCTGCTCCTCGTCCGTTGAGTCGAGCGCTGCCCGTCGCGCCTTGCCCCGATCCAGGTTCGATGTTAGCTTACCGGGCGCAGCGCGGGCAGAGCGCACCCGGATGCCGTGATTCGTGCGAGCGCCCGGATGCCGTGATTCGTGCGAGCGCCCGGATGCCGTGATTCGGGCGAGCGCCCGGATCGCGGGGCGTCGAGCGCCGGTTCGGGGGATGACTCGTGAGCGATGCCGCCGGCCGTGGACATGTCTTTCTGAGCTACGCCCGCGAGGATCGCCTCGCCGCCGAGAGGATCGCGCGCGCCATCGAGCAGCAGGGCTTCTCCGTCTGGTGGGACATCGACATCCCGGCGGGCGTCCACTACGCCAAGCACATCGAAGAGGGATTGAAGTCGGCGGCTTGCGTCCTCGTCCTCTGGTCACGCCGCAGCACGCAATCCCGCTGGGTGCGCAATGAGGCCGACTGGGGCGCGGAGAAGGACAGGCTCATCCCGGTCCTCATCGACGACGCCGAGATCCCCTGGGAATTCAGGAACTTCCAGGCCTTGAACCTCGCCGGCTGGTCGGGCGACGAGAGCGACCCCTCCTTCGCCCGGCTGATCCGGGGCCTGAGGCGCCGGTTGGCGGTCGGGAACGCCGTTCCCGGCACTCCCCGTTCGTCCGAGGAGGAGACGCCAGGATCGGCGGCGGTGGGGCCGGTCGCGACAGCCGGGCCCGGAACAGCGGCACCGGCACCCTCCTCCTCGTCGAAACCGGCGCCGGCGAGGCCCCGGCCACCGGGCCGGGCGCGGGCGGGAGCGCCGCCGGGAAGCGCCGCTCCGCTGCTCCGGCGGACGCTCCTGCTGGCCGGCCTCCTGCTCGCGATCATCGTGGCGATCGTGGCCCTGCTCCAGATCTCCGACCGCCTGGCGAGGAGGAAGGTCCAGCCACCGGATACGAGTCGATCGTGGCCCTCTCGAGCGCCGGCGGACCCGTGCGCCCGGTTGGACACCGCCTCCGGCAGGCCGTTCTCGATCTGCACGCCCTCGCCGACGGGCCAGGATTGCTGATCGTCGGCTGTGCCGAGTCCGACACGGAGACACTGAGCATCAACCTGTGGTCCCATGCCTCCAGCCGTGCGGAGCCCAAACGCATCACGACCGACCCGCCCCACTACGATCAGGTCGCCGCCGTCGCCGGGCGCCCTACTGATGCCGGCGCCCCTCGCCCGCGCCGCTCGCCGCCGCCCCCAGCGGCAGCTCGCGCGCCGGATCGGTCACCGCGCCGATCTTGACCGCGTAGCTCGTGCGGGCGGCGATGTCCTCGTCGGTGACCAGGTGGACATCCAGCAGCCCGTCGCTGCGATAGCCGGTGCGCAGGTAGTTGATCTCGGCCAGGCAGAGGCTCCAGCCGTCCAGCCAGGTCAGCAGGCACTCGCGCTGCCGTTCGTCGCCGCGGAAGTGGACCAGCAGGTCGATGTCGCTGCCCGGCCCCGCCATGGCGTTCTTGGTCGAGCCGAAGACATACATCGCGACCACACCATAGCGCCAGGGATCGGTCTCCTCGGCGATGCGCTCGGCCATCTTCATCCGCCAGCGCCAGTAGGCCGCCGGGCTGATCGCCGAGTCGCCCGCCGCGAGCGTCGGCTCGCTGGCCGGCCGGTCGCCGGGCGCGGTCAGGATGGCCAGCGCCTCGTTCAGGTCGGCGTTCATCAGCACGCGCAGCACGCGCCCGTCGGCGGCGGCCGGCACGTCGATCACCCGCACGGTTTCGGCCAGGTGGGCGAACTCGGGCAGCATCTCGGACAGCAGGTTGTGGGCGCGCAGCAGGAAGCGCTCGTTGAAGTGGATGCCCTCGTCGTCGGGATAGAGCGGCAGGTAGCGGATCCGCGACTCGACCAGGTCCTGGAAGAAGTGGGTGCCGAAGGAGAGGTCGGGCAGGTAGCCGCCCTGCTTGCGGGCGATCTCGAGCAGCATGGCCGTACTGCTGATGTCGGCGTAGGTCACGCTGACCCCCAGCTTGATGTCGCCGCGGCTGCCCCAGCGGCCGGGGCCCATGAGGATGAACTGCCGCTTGGGCAGCAGCCTGTTCAGCCTGCCCACGGCGCGCCCCACCGCCAGCAGGTCGGCGCGGCTGCCGAGGAGTCCGTACTTCTCCGGATCGACATAGACGATGTGGGTGATGTCGGGGATCCAGCCGTTGGAGACGTGGCGGCTGGCCGAGAAGATGATGTCCTCTCGCGGCACCTCCTTGGGGATCGGCGCCGGTGCCGCCTCGCCGGCGTAGCTCTGCGGCCGGCACTGCAGCAGGTAGAAGTCGGTGCCGTCGTGGGCGAACTCGATGTCCACGGGCGTCTCCAGCCGCGCCTTGAGGAGATCCATGATGTGGCCGAGCTGCGTCAGGAAGGGCGTGCCCATGACCAGCCCTTCGAAGGTCACGACCAGCTCGTCGCGCTCCGGGTCGACCAGCACGCCGACCGGCTTCTTCAGCATGTCGTCCTTGAGGACCGAGAAGACCCGCTCGAAGCCCGGGTACTCCCGCCCCCAGCGGCGGATGAAGTCGGCGATCGGCACCGTCTCGATCGTCCGCGTCTTCAGGTTGATCGCGTCCAGCTTGCGCGGCGAGTAGCGCACGATCTCGTCGATGGCCACGTTGGCCCGCAGCGCCGGCTGGCCCGGGACGACGAGCACCGGGTAGTCGTCCGCGACCCGGTCGACCGCGCGCGTGCCCAGTCCGGGCACGAGCCGGATCAGGCCGTCCTCCCGCTTGATGCGCGGCGACCAGCGGAACTCGTTGTTGCTGAAGGCCACGCCGGCGAAGGCGGGCAGGAAGTAGTCGCCGATTCGCGTGCCGACGACTTCCTGGATGAGGATGCCCATCTCCTCGTTGAACTCGAGCAGCCCGCGCTCGCGCCGGTACTCGATCGGATCGGGGCCGAAGGTCGACGCGTAGACCTCGGCGATCGCGTCGAGCAGGGCGTCCAGGCGCTCCTGCTTCGTCCCCTGGTTGGCCAGGAAGAGGCTCTTGTACTTGCCGGAGAAGGCCGTGCCCAGGCGGTCCTCGAGCAGACTCGAGCTGCGGATGATCAGCGGCCGCTCGCCGAAGTCGTCCAGCGCCGAGGCCAGGGCGGCATGGATGCTGGGGGGGAAGGTCGAGTTCTTGAAGAGCTGGATGACGTTCGAGTACTCTTGGCGGATCTGGTCGCTCTCCTTGAACTTCTGCTCGATCACATCCTGCAGGTCGTTGTGGACGACGAAGTCGCCCAGGGCGTCGGAGGCGATGAACCAGGTCCGCGGGACCTTGACCCGGCCCACCGGCCGGTCGGGCTGGGCGCCCCGCTGGAGGATCTTCTCGGCCAGGATCAGCCCCGCGCTCTTGCCGCCCAGCTTGCCGTGGCTCTCCACCGGGACGATCATGCGGTCGACCAGACTCTCGAAGTCGGTCGTCTCGACGTAGTCCTTGGCCACGCGCACGAAGTCGAGCTGCTCGGTGAGCAGCCGCTGGGTCAGCAGCACCCTCAGCGTCTTGACCGTCGAGGGCGCGAAGCCCGATCCGTCGGCCACGCCGTGATGGAAGCGTCGCAGCGCGTCGGCGATCTCCGGCACCGAGGTGCGCGGGCTGTTGAGCGCGCGCATGAAGTCGGACGCCTTGTCATCCTGCATCCAGCGCTGCACGCGTTCGAGGATCTCGCGACCGCCCAGGTGGCGGCCGGCCAGCTCGAAGGGCTGTTCGCTCAGCAGGACCGCCACATTGGGATTGATGCGCCGGCCCGGGACGTTCGTCTCCGTCTGCCCGTCGGGCGCCGCGTCGCCCGCGAGCGTCGAGCCGGGCAGCAGGGCCTGGGCTTCGGCCACGCCGATGCGGCCGAGGTGGTTGAGGATCTTGCGGGCGATGCGCAGGTAGAGGTTCTTGTCCGACTGGCGCAGCAGGCGGATGGGCACCCGCCAGGCTTCCTGCTCGTCCTCGCCCTCGGCCGCCCGCGCCGCCAGCAGCTCCTCGCGCATGCCGCGCAGGCGCTGGAAGAGGATGTAGTGGCCCAGCCGGGCGGCGACCGTGCCGACCAGCCGCACCTCGTCGAGCAGGAAGGGGCCGCGCTGCTCCGTCGGCCGCTCCTCGAGGTAGTAGACGCGCACCTCGCCGAGGACCTCGTCCTGCACGACGATGTCGGCGCTCAGGCACCAGGGCGTCGGCTCGAATCCCTCCGCGCCGTAGGCCCGCCCCTGGAAGACGATCATGGCCCGGCAGATGTCGGGATACTGCCAGCCGGGGGGCAGGGCGCGGACGACGCCGCCGAAGATGCCGTCCAGGTCGAGATCCGAACGCGACAGGACCGCCTCGACCTCGTAGAGGCAGTTGAGCTCCTTGGCCCGCTCCTGGAGGGAGGCGAGCAGCTTCTCGGGCGCGTCAGTCGGACGAGCGGTCATGGCGGATCACTCCCCGGCCGCGGCGGCCGTCGACCTTGACGATCAGGGGGCGGCGCGCGCGCACGCGGCGGACGAAGGCGCCTTCCCCGACCACCTCCTGCCGGGCCAGCCAGTCCCAGTCGATCGCGTAGCCGCGCTGGTGGCGCACCGACAGGTAGAGCACACCGAAGCCGATCAGGTTGTGAAAGAAGTGGGACCCCTGGCTGAGATCGGGGTTCATCTCGGGCAGCGTCGCCTCGACCAGGACACGCGCCTCGCTGATCTGCCCCCACTCGACCGGGATGCCCAGCCAGGGGTCGGAACTGCCCCAGCGCCCGAAGCCGATCAGCGCGTAAGGCCTGCCGGCCGCCTGCAGGTCGCGGTTGAAGCCCTCCAGCTCGAGCGCGATGCGGCTCGTCTGCCGGGACTCGAAGGTCTCGGGCTTCACGTAGACGATGTCTTCCAGATCCTCGCGAACCCCGTTGCCGAGCACCTGCTCGGAGGCGAGCAGCACGCCCTCCCCCTCCATCTCCTCCGGCCCCAGGGCGATCTCGTCGGCCATGACCATCATCGGCCTCGCCTGGAGGAAGCCGAGCCGGGCCGGCAGACCCGCGCGGCGGTCGAGCACGAGGGCGAACTCCAGCTCGACGGCCGCCCCGACGGCCCGCTCCGACTCGGCCAGCAGGCGGCGGAGCAGCTCGTTGAGCGGCAGGAGCCCGCCGGCCAGGATGGGCGCGAAGTTCAGCAGGCGGGGCCCCGCGCCGTGGAGACCCGGACGCAGCCGGTCCGAGCCGGCGTCGTAGGTCGAGACGCTGAAGCGCAGCGCGTCGTCATACTCCGCCTCGGCAAGGCCGGCGCGCACGAGATACTCCGTCTCGCGGATCGGATCGGGCAGCGGCGGCTTGCCCATGTGCACCGCCCAGAACTCCGTCTGCGTGTTCTTCAGCAGGTCCCCGATGTGCTTGTACGGCGGGGGCGCCTGCGGATGCGCCGGGCAGTAGGTCCAGGAGAGGCCTCCGTCGACGATCTGCCGGCCGAGGCCGAGGGCCAGGCTGACGACGCCCTCCTCGGGCGCGGCCCGCCCGCTCGGGTAGTAGTTGTAGGAGCGGGCGACGGCGGAGATGTGGGGGTAGAAGCGCTCCCCCCGGCGCTCGCCGACGACCTCCTGGATGATCACGGCCATCTTCTCGTTGCGCGTGTCCTGGCCGACGGACCGGTGGTAGCTGCGGGCGGCGCGGAAGAAGGTCGAGGCGTACACGTACTTGATCGCCTCGACCAGCCGCCGGAAGCGCGTGTCGGCATCGGGCTGGTTGTTGGGGATCATCTTCGTGCCGTAGACGCCGGCGAAGGGATGGGCCAAGGCGTCCTCGAGCAGGCTCGAGGAGCGCACCGCCAGCGGGCTCTGCACCCCCTGGATCAACGCCCGCAGGTCCCCCACATGGACCGCCGGCAGCTCGCCCCGCTGGAAGGCGTGGGCGATGCGGTCGTCCGGCCCGCCCCCCAGGGCGATCTCGTGGAGCCGATTGTGTTCCATGAAGCGATCGAACAGCTCGGTGGTCAGCACGGTCAGCGTGGGGACGGCGACCTCGAAGCCGGGGAACTCGCCAGCCTCGATTCCGGGCAGGATCCGGTCGCGGATCAGCTGGAGGCCGGCGGCCTTGCCGCCGAGCTCCCCCGCGCCGATGCGGGTGAAGGTCTGCTCGGCTCCGAAGAAGCGCCGGCCGAAGCCGGCCACGCCGGTGTCGTCCGCTGCCGCCATGGCTCTCCGAAGGGGGCGCATCGCGCGGAGCGGATCGACCGGCCCGCCTGGCGCCCGCCGCGTCTCGAACCCCGGCGGCCGGGCCGCGGGACCGGGCGGGCCGCGCACTCTCGGCGTCCGCCCGGCCCCGGAGGCCGGCTAGATCCAGCCGCGGTCGCGGCAGGCCTGGGCGACGCGGTTGATCGCCACGACGTAGGCCGAGTCGCGCATGTAGAGCTTCTGCTTGCGCGCCAGCTCGCTGACCGCCAGGTACGCCGAGGTCATCTTGACGTCCAGCTTACCGAGAACCTCGTCCATCTCCCAGTAGTAATTCATGTTGCTCTGGACCTGCTCGAAGTAGCTGCAGGTCACACCGCCCGCGTTGGCCAGGAAGTCGGGGATGACGAAGATCCCGCGCTTGTGGATCACGGCGTCGGCCTCGGGCGCGGTCGGCCCGTTGGCCCCCTCGGCGATGATCTTCACCCGCGGGCCGATCCGGCCGACGTTGTCCGCCGAGATCTGGTTCTCGAGCGCGCAGGGCATGAGGATCTCCACGTCCTGGTCGATCCACTGGTCGCCGGGGAGCACCTCGTAGCCCTTGGCGGCGGCCTTCTTCTTGTCGATCCCGCCGAAGCGGTCGGTGATCGCGAGCAGCTCCTGCAGATCCACGCCGCTCTTGCGCAGGAAGGCGTAGGAGGTCTGGTCCTCCTGGTCCCAGCTGGAAACGCAGACCACCCGCCCGCCCAGCTGATGATAGAGCTGGATCGCGTACTGGGCGACGTTGCCGAAGCCCTGCACGCTGGCGGTCGTCTGCTCGGCGCGCAGGTTGAGCTCCTTGAGCGCCTCGCGCAGCGTGTAGATCACGCCGTAGCCGGTCGCCTGGGCGCGCCCGAGCGAGCCGCCCATGCCCACCGGCTTGCCGGTGATCAGCCCGGGAGACTTGGCGCCGTGGATCGTCTCGAACTCGTCGAGCATCCAGAGCATGTGCTGGGCGTTGGTCATCACGTCGGGCGCCGGCACGTCGCGGGTCGGGCCGATGTCGCGCGCCAGCTGGCGCACCCAGCCGCGGCAGATCGCCTCCTGCTCGCGCATGCTCAGGTGGTGCGGATCGCAGATCACGCCCCCCTTGCCGCCGCCGAGCGGGATGTCGGCGACCGCGCACTTCCAGGTCATCCACATCGACAGGGCGCGGACCGTGTCGATCGTCTCCTGGGGGTGGAAGCGGATGCCGCCCTTGGCCGGTCCGCGGGCGTCGTTGTGCTGGCAGCGGAAGCCCTGGAAGACCTTGTGCGTGCCGTCGTCCATGCGCACCGGAATGCTGAAGTGATACTCGCGCATCGGGGAGCGCAGCAGGTCGCGCGCCGCCTGATCGAGCTGGATCACGTCGGCGATCTTGTCGAACTGCGTGCGGGCCATCTCGAACGCGTTGAACGAACCCTTCGCGGCCATGGAGGCACACTCCTTTCCCGACCCGGGGCCCCGCCCCGAGACCGGTCTCCGGGGTACAACCCCTACCACGCCAGCAAGTTGGCGCCGAACGGGTCGCCGCGCGCGGCGAACGCGAACGGACGCCTCCCGAACCGAGCCGAGGATTGTACGCCGGCGCGCGCCGGAGGGTCAAGCGCGGCCGCAGCGGGCAGCCGGGGACCTGCGCATGATCGAGAGGCGGTTTCCTAATGGAGACGCCCAAGCCTCGCCGCCGGCCGGCTGCCGGCGGCCGCTCCTCGCGCCTATTCGGCCCCCATGTGCGGGTAGGTGAAGAGCGCGGGCGGGACGAAGGTCTCCTTGACGGTGCGCGGCGTCACCCAGCGCAGCAGGTTGAGCAGCGAGCCCGACTTGTCGTTCGTGCCGCTGGCCCTGGCGCCGCCGAAGGGCTGCAGCCCGACGACCGCCCCGGTCGGCTTGTCGTTGACGTAGAAGTTGCCCGCCGCGTGCCGCAGGCGGCTGTGGGCGAGGTGGATCGCGTAGCGGTCCTGGGCGAAGACCGCTCCGGTCAGCGCATAGGGAGAGGTACGGTCGACGAGGGCCAGCGTCTCCTCGAACTCGCCGTCGGGGTAGACATAGACGGTCAGCACCGGCCCGAAGATTTCCTCCTCCATCAGCTTGAGGTGCGGATCGCGCGTCGCGACCACCGTCGGCTCGATGTAGTAGCCCCGGGAGGCGTCCCCCCTGCCGCCGGCGAGGATCTCCGCGTCCGCCGAGGCGCGCGCGTACTCGATGTAGCCCATGATCCGCTCGAACGCCTCCCCGTCGATCACCGCGCCCATCAGGTTGCGGAAGTCGCGCGGATCGCCCATCCGGATGGCGCGGATCGTGTCGGCGAGGCGGACGCGCACTTCCGGCCAGAGCGACCGCGGGATGTAGGCGCGGCTCGCCGCCGAGCACTTCTGCCCCTGGTACTCGAAGGCGCCGCGGGCGAGCGCGGTCACGAGGGCGTCCACGCCGGCCGAGGGGTGGGCGACGACGAAGCCCTTGCCTCCCGTCTCGCCGACGATGCGCGGATAGCCGCGGTAGCGCTCGATGCGCTCGCCGATGCCTCTCCAGAGGGCCCGGAAGGTCCCGGTCGAGCCGGTGAAGTGGAGGCCGGCGAAGTCCGCCTCCCCGAGCAGCGCCTCCCCGACGACACGCCCGGGACCGGGCAGGAATTGGATCACCCCGCCGGGCAGACCCGCCTCGCGCAGCAGCTCCATCACCGTCCAGGCGGCGTAGACGGCACTGGCCGCCGGCTTCCAGACGGCCGTGTTGCCCATCATCGCCGGCGCCGAGGGAAGGTTCCCGGCGATGGAGGTGAAGTTGAAGGGCGAGACGGCGAGGACGAAGCCTTCCAGCGGGCGCCACTCGAGGCGATCCCAGATGCCGGAGACCGAGGCGGGCTGCTTGGAATAGATCTCGGCGGCGAAGTAGGCGTTGAAGCGGAAGAAGTCGATCAGCTCGCAGGCGGCGTCGATCTCCGCCTGATAGACGTTCTTGCCGATGCCGAGCATGGTCGCGGCGTTGACCCGCGACCGCCAGGGGCCGGCCAGCAGCTCCGCCGCGCGCAGGAAGACGGAGACCCTCTCCGGCCAGGGCAGCGCCGACCACTCCCTCCAGCCCTCGCGCGCCGCCGCCGCCGCCAGCGCCGCTTCCTCCGGGCCCGCCTCGTGGTAGACGCCCAGCACGCACCTGTGGTCGTGGGGCATGACGCAGGGCCGCGTGCGCCCGGTGCGCACCTCCCGCCCGCCGATCAGCAGCGGGATGTCGGCCTGCTCCCCGGCCATCCCGGCAAGGCAGGCCTTCAGCCGCTCCCGCTCGGGGCTGCCGGGGGCGTGCTCCCGGATCGGCTCGTTGGCCGGATGGTCGAGGGTGAAGAGCGCTTCGTGCATGGTCCGCTCCCCGGTTCGCGCGGGGCGCCGCCCCGCGGATCACGCCGCCGGCCCCCGCCGCGCCGGGGGTCGATCGACCTCGATCTACAGGCTCATCACCGCTCCCAGGCTGAGGTAGTGCACCAGGGCGAAGTTGTAGGCCTGCTCCACGTCGGCGCCCCCCTCGAGGATCCGGTACCCGGCCTTGAGCTGCAGCTCCGGCCGCACGCGGAAGGCGGCACCCAGGAAGACATCCTCCGCGCGACCCTGCGGGCCGATGAGCGCGTCGCCCTCGCAGACCAGGCTCCAGGCCGGACGGGGCGTCCAGTCTGCCCGGAAGTGGATGAGCGGCACGAAGCCGGTGTTGCGCGTGGCCGCCTTGACGTCGGCGCCCTCGAGCCGGATCTCCGCGTCGCGGATCTTGGCCGACAGCCCGGCGCCCAGCCTCCACGTGCCCCCGGCGTGGAAGTCGTACCGGTAGGTCAGGCGGTAGGAATCGAAGCGGTACTGGCCTTCCAGCGTCGTCCCCGCGGCGAAGGCGCGATCCTCGAAGAGGACGTCCATGGGAGCGGTCCCCTTGGCGGCCAGGCGCAGCGGCGCGATGAGCGCGCTCAGGTGGCCGCGGCTGCCCAGGTCGCGACCGAGGCGCAGGCGCCAGTAGCGATTCGCGCGCGTGGCCAGATCGTCGGTGAAGGAGAAGCGCGTGCCCGCGTCCCCGGGCACGGCGATGTCGTTGTAGCCCGCCGCGGCGATGCCGCCCTCGAGGTCGATCGACCAGCTCGCCCCGGGGGCGCCGCCCGCCGGCGCGAGCCACCCCGCGCTGACGAGCGCCAGCAGCCAGAGCACCCGCTTCATGCCCACCTCCCGTCCGGCCTGCTCGAACCCCGTTGGAAACCTGGTTCCCCGCCCCGGTTCCCGCCGCGCCCCTCGCCCCCTTCTCCGCCGCGGCCCCGCGCGCAAGGGCCCGGACCGCCGCTCCGGGGTCCGTGGCCCGAATGCCATGGATTCTCATCGGCCCTCCGGGCCGCCGCAAGCGGAAGCGCGGGGCTTGCAGCGCCGCCCGCGCTGCCGGATCATCCCGGGTTCGGACTCACGCTCCGCCGCCCGACCGGCCGCGGGGCCAGGACGCCGAGGAGGAACCGTGTTCGCACCGGAGGTCACGCTCGCGCCCGCCACGCACGAACGCCCGCCCCGGCGCCCGCCGGGAC
Organism: Candidatus Eiseniibacteriota bacterium; assembly: GCA_016867695.1. Taxonomy (GTDB): domain Bacteria; phylum Eisenbacteria; class RBG-16-71-46; order CAIMUX01; family WJJG01; genus VGIY01. The sequence goes on from VGIY01000014.1 coordinate 11,749, forward strand.
GACGGCGGGCCGGGGCGCTCGCCGCCGCCGCGTTCGTCGCTCTGCTCCTGCCGCTCGCCGCCGGGCTGCCCGCCTGCCGGACGCCCGGCTTCGGCGGAAGCCGCCCCGCCTTCCCCGCCGACGTCCGCAAGATCCTCGCCGAGGCCGGGGAGAACCGCGCCACGCTCGAGGCGGTGCTGCGGCACTACCGGGACCAGGGCGACTCGTTGAAGTACGCCGCCGCCCTCTTCCTGGTCCGCAACATGGAGGGCCACAGCTACGTGCGCTTCGTCCTCTGCGACTCCGCCGGCGCCGAGATCGACTTCGACGTCCTCGACTATCCCGATTATCCGAGCCTGCTCGGAGGATGGAAGGAGTTGGAGGAGCAGCGGGGCGAGCTGGACTTCAAGCGCAAGGAAGTGATCCGCGATCTGGAGGCCATGACGGCATCCCTGTTCGTCGAGAACATCGAGTTCGCCTTTCGCGCCTGGCGCCAGAAGCCCTGGGCGCGGCACCTGTCGTTCGCCGACTTCTGCGACTACGTTCTTCCCTACCGGGGCAGCAACGAACCGCTCGAGAGCTGGCGGCTCCACTTCCTCCGCCGCTTCGAGGGCCTCGAGCGGCGCATGCAGGACCCGACGGAACCCCTCGAGGCGGCGCGCCTGATCAACCAGGATCTGCAGGAGTGGTTCCGGTTCGACCCGCGCTTCTACTACCACCCCACCGACCAGGGCCTCTCCGAGATGCTCGAGAACCAGCTCGGCCGCTGCGAGGACATGACCAACCTGACGATCTACGCCATGCGGGCGAACGGTCTCGCGGTGACGAGCGACTACACGCCCTACTGGGCCAACACCGGCAACAACCATGCCTGGAACGCGATCCTCGACCGCCGGGGCGAGGCGCTGGTGTTCATGGGCGCCGAGGCCCACCCGGGCGAGTACAGCCTTTCGGGCAAGGCGGCCAAGATCTACCGCAAGACCTTCGCCCATCAGCTCGGCAATCTCGTCTTCCGCAAGCCGGAGGGCGAGGCCGTCCCCCCCTGGCTGAGCGGCCGCAACTACGTCGATGTCACCGCCGATTACATGCCCGTGGCGACGGTCGTCGTCGACCTCGCCCGCCCGATGCCCGACAGCCTGCACTACGCCTACCTCTGCGTCTTCAACGACGGGGAGTGGGGCGCGCTCGACTGGGGCGAGGTGGTCGGCGGGCGCGTGATCCTGGCGAAAGTCGGCCTCGGCATCGCCTATCTCGCGGCGCTCTACGCGGGAGGGGCCATCGTGCCCGCGGCGACCCCCTTCATCCTGGACGAGAGGGGCGAGGCTCGGATGCTGGCGCCGGATCACGAGCGGCCGCTGTCGCTCGCGCTGACCGGGACGGGCCCGGCGGGAGAGGTGCCCGCGGGGGAGGAGGCGCCCCGCAGCCGCCTGCGCGCCGGGGCGGGGTACGAGCTGTTCTACTGGCAGGACGCCTGGGTCTCGGTCGGGCGCGCCGTCGCCGGCGACGAGCCGCTGGCCTTCCGGTCGGTCCCCGGCGGGGCGCTCTACTGGCTGGTCGAGGACGACTCCTCGCGCGAGGAGCGCATCTTCACCTATGAGTCGGACCGCCAAGTCTGGTGGTGAGCGGGCGCGGCGCCTCGGGCGCCGGTCGGCGGCGCGGCGCGAGGAGGCCGAGGAGCGCGAGGCGCTCCTCGAGCGGCTTCGCGGCGACGCGGCGAGCATCGCCGCTCGCTTCGGTCTGCGCTACCGGGCGATCGAGGCGGAGAACGGCCGGGTCCGCCGCAGGTACGGCTCCTGCCACTCCGACGGAGTGATCAAGATCCGCCTGCGCCACGTCACGACCGGCAGGCCGCTCAAGTACTCGAGCATGGTGGCGACGCTCTGCCACGAGCTCGCCCACCTGAAGCACTTCCACCACGGAGCGAGCTTCCGCGACTTCAACGAGGTCGTCCTGGACTACGCGCGCCGCTCGGGCATCTACCGGCCCCGCGCCCCCGGCCGCCCCGCGGCGGAGGGGGCCCCGCTCACCCGGCCCGCGCCCGCCGCTCTCGCGGCCGGACGCCTGCCCGGCGCCCGGCCTGCGCCCCCGCCCCGCCCCGGGCAGCCGGAGCAGCTGATCCTGCTCTGACCCGGGCCGCGTCCGGGCGGCGCCCGCCCCCGGCGCACGCAAGACTCCCTTGCCCCGGACCTCGCCCCTCGGCAGACTCCCGCCCGTCGTCGCGGCCCCGCCCGGGAGGAGGATCGCCGGTGTCGAAGGCAGGCAGGCACACGCCCTGGAGCGCGCCCGAGATCCCCCCTCAGGCCGCCCCGGGAGCGCCCGGCGCCGGCGGCCCGGGCGCCCCGGCCGGCCCGCCGCGGACGATCCTCGGCCACCCCCCGGGGCTCTTCGTCCTCTTCTTCACCGAGATGTGGGAGCGCTTCTCCTACTACGGCATGCGCTCCCTGCTCGTCCTCTACATGGTCGACCACCTCTTCCTGCGCCCCGACGTGGGCCAGGCCGTCCTCGGCTTCAACCTCGTGCGCGGCGCGCTCGAGGGCATCTTCGGGCCGCTCGAGGCGCAGCCCCTCTCCTCGCAGATCTACGGCCTATACACCGCCTTCGTCTACCTGACCCCCTTCTTCGGCGGGCTGCTGGCCGATCGCATTCTGGGGCAGCGCCGCACGGTCGTCCTCGGCGGCGTGCTGATGGCCGTCGGGCACTTCCTCATGGCGATCGAGCGCCTCTTCTTCCCCGCCCTGATGCTCCTGATCCTCGGCAACGGCGCCTTCAAGCCGAACATCTCGACGCAGGTCGGAGGGCTTTACCCACCGGGCGACCCGCGCCGCGACCGGGCCTTCACCCTCTTCTACATGGGCATCAACCTGGGGGCCTTCTTCTCGCCGCTCGTCTGCGGCACGCTGGGCCAGAAGCTCGGCTGGCACTACGGCTTCGGCGCCGCAGGCGTGGGCATGGTGGCGGGGCTGTGCCTGTATCTGTGGGGCCAGAAGCACCTGGCCCCCGATGCCCTCCTCAGCGCCGGCGGCGCGCGGACGCCGCGCCAGCCGCTGACGCGCGAGGAGTGGCGGCGCGTCGCCGCGCTCGGCGTCCTCTGCGCGCTGAACATCGTCTTCTGGGGCGTCTACGAGCAGCAGGGCAACACGATGCAGCTCTGGGCCGACCGGCACACGGACTGGCGGCTGCTCGGTTTCGACATCCCCTCCACCTGGTTCCAGGCGTTCAACCCGCTGATGATCTTCCTCTTCGCGCCTCTCCTCAACCAGTTCTGGGTCTGGCAGTCGCGCCGGCGCCGGGAGCCCTCCAGCGTCTCCAAGATGGCGATCGGCTGCTTCCTGCTCGGGCTCTCCTACGTCGTCATGATCCTCGCGGCGCAGGGGATGGCTCCCGACGCCCGCCGCAGCGTGCTCTGGCTCGTCAGCACGACGCTCATCCTGACGATCGGCGAGCTCTACCTCTCGCCGATCGGCCTCTCGCTGGTGACCAAGGTCGCGCCGGCCCGCATCGTCTCGATGATGATGGGCGTCTGGTTCCTGTCGAGCTTCTTCGGCAACTACCTCTCCGGATTCCTGGGCACCTTCTGGGAGAGGATGCCGCGCGACCTCTTCTTCCTGCTGCTGACGGCGCTCGGCGCGGGAGCGGGCCTGGCCATCTGGACGCTGAGCCGGCCGCTCGAGCGCATCGTCTCGCCGGAGGATGCCTGGGCCGGGCGGGGAGAGGATCCCGGGACGGAGACGGGGGGCTCCCGGCGGAGTTGAGCGGCCCCGGCGGGGGGCCTAGAATCGGGCCGGCGCGGGAGGGCTGGCGCGGGCGCGCGGCGCCCTCGACCGCGAGGCTCCTCTCCGGCCGGCGACGGCCCGGGCGCACGGAGGCACTCTGCAGATCGTCATCGTCGGCGCGGGAACGGTCGGCTTCGATCTGGCCATCCAGCTCCAGCAGGCCGGACACGACATCGGCCTCGTCGAGGTCGATGAGGAACGCTGCGCGGAGATCAGCGCCAAGCTGGACATCCTCGTCGTCCATGGCCCGGGCGGCAGTCCGGGCGTGCTCGAGCGGGCGGGGATCGCCGAAGCGCGCATCCTGCTGGCCGTGACCTCCGTCGACGAGGTCAATATCCTCGCCTGCGGCCTGGCCGCCCAGTACGGCGTGCCCACGCGCATCGCCCGTATCCGCAACCGCGAGCTGATCCGCGATCCGGAGCACATCGACCTGGCCCCCCTGGGGGTCACCCGGGCGATCAACCCCGAGGGTATCGTCGTGCGGGTGATCGATCAGATCGCCCGCATCCCCGACGTCGTCGAGGTGTTCGGCTACCACGAGGGGGAGATCCTCATCGCCCGGCACGTGCTGACGGCGGGCATGCCGATCGTCGGCCGCAGCCTGGTCGAGATCCTCGGCGCCGCCGGCTCCGGTCGCCTCCTCTCGGTGCTGCTGCGCCGGGGCGCCGAGGTGCGCATCCCCGTCGGCAGCGACGTCCTCGCCCCCGGCGACGATGTCACCACGCTCTTCCCTCGCGGCTCGCTGCCGAAGTACCTCGACCTGCTCGGGCTCTCCGGCCGCGCGGCGCGCAAGGCGGTGATCGCCGGGGACGGGCTGACGGCCATCCAGCTGGGCGAGGTCCTGAGCCGGTGGATCCCGGACGTGACCCTGGTCAGCCGCGATGCCGCCCACGCCGAGCGCGCCGCGGCTCAGCTCGGCCGTGTGGAGGTCCTCTACGGCGAGCCGACCGACCGCGATGTGCTCCACGATGTGAATGTCGCCGGCGCCGACCTCTTCGTCGGCGCCGGGCGGGACACGCCGCAGAACGTCATGAGCGCGCTGCTGGCCCGCGCCGAGGGCGCCGGACGCGTGCTGGCGGTCTCCTTCGAGCCGCAGAACAACCGGCTCTTCCGCAACATCGGCGTCGACCACGTGATCAGCCCCCGCCGGGCGGTGAACCAGGAGATCATCGACATCATCCTCAGGGGGCGGGGAGCGCTGGAGCTCCACCTGCGCGACATGGACTTCCAGGCCGTCCAGCTCCAGGCCGAGCCCGGGAGCCCGATCACGCGCGCCCCGCTGATCGAGACCTGGAAGGATCTCAAGGGCCAGGCGATCGTCGGCGCGGTGGTCCACCAGGGACGGATGCTCGTCCCCGGGGGCGACACGCGGATCGAGGCGGGCGACGACGCCATCGTCATCGCCTCGCCGCGCGCCGCGCGCCGGATCCAGAAGCTGTTCGGGAGCCGATAGGCCGTGCACGCCAAAGCGGTCTTCCACGCGCTGGGGCGGCTGCTGCAGGTCGTCGGGCTCGTGCTCGCCGTGCCGCTGGGCATCGCGCTCTGGGACCGGCACACGCTGAACCCTCTCCTCCACGCCGAGACGCTCTCCTTCCTGGGCACGATCCTGCTCGCCCTGCTGGGCGGCACGATCCTCCAGGCCTCCTGCCGCCGGGGCCGCGATCAGCAGGGCACGCGCGAGGGCTTCGCCATCGTCGCCCTGGGCTGGGCCCTCCTGGCGCTGCTCGGCTCCATCCCCCTCACGGTCCACTTCCTCGCCGCGCGCGCCGGTGGCGGCGGGCCGCACCTGCTGGCCGCCTTCACCGACGCCTACTTCGAGATCATGAGCGGGTTCACGACCACGGGAGCGACGATCCTGACCGATGTCGAGGCGCTGCCGCGGGGGCTGCTCTTCTGGCGCAGCCTGACCCACTGGCTGGGCGGCATGGGTATCATCACGCTGGCGCTGGCGATCTTCCCGGCGATGGGCGTCGGCGGATACCAGATGTTCCGCGGCGAGGTCCCGGGCCCCACGACCGACCGGCTGCGGCCCCGGCTGGCCGAGACGGCCAAGATCCTCTGGGGCGTCTACGCGCTCCTGTCGGCCGCCCAGGCGGCGTTGCTCATGCTCGGCGGCATGGACCTCTTCGAGGCGCTCTGCCACACCTTCGGCACGATGGCCACGGGCGGTTTCTCCACGCGCAACGGGTCGATCGGCGACTTCCACAGCCTCTACATCGAGATCGTCGTCCTCGTCTTCATGTTCCTGGCCGGCACGAACTTCCTGCTCCACTACCGCGTCCTGTTCAAGCGCGACTGGCGGGCGGTGCGCGACAACCGGGAGTTCCGCGTCTATGCCGGCACGCTCGCCGTCGCCGTCGTCCTCTGCACGGTCGTTCTCTACGCGGGCGGCCTGCCCGGCGCCGCCGCCATGCCGCCCGCGCCCGCCGCCGAGGCGGGCGCCGCCTCCGGCCCGCCGGCCCTGGAGACTCCCGATGCCGAACTCGCCCACCGGGCCGCCGAGCGCGCCAAGGTGTCCACGCTGGGCGGCGCCCTGCGGCAGGCGGCGTTCCAGGTCGTCTCGATCACGACGACGACCGGCTACTGCACGGCCGACTTCGATCTCTGGCCGCGCGCGGTGGGGCTCACGCTGGTGCTGCTCATGTTCTGGGGAGGCTGTGCCGGATCGACGGGCGGGGGCATGAAGATGATCCGCGTCCTCGTGGCGGCCAAGGCCTCCTGGCGAGAGTTGCGGCGCATCGTCCGGCCGCGGCTCGTCGCCCCGGTCAAAGTCGGCGAGGAGGCGCTGCCGGAGCGGATGGTCGCCAGCGTCGTCGGCTTCGTCCTGCTCTTCGCCGGGCTCTTCGCCCTGGCGTCGATCGTCATGACGCTCTTCATCCCCGACCTGGTCACGGCGGTCAGCGCGGTCGCGGCGACGATCGGCAACGTCGGTCCCGGACTGGGAGGCGTCGGCGCCACCGGCAACTACGCCTGGGTGCCGATCCCCGGCAAGTGGGTGCTGATCCTCTGCATGCTGCTCGGCAGGCTGGAGATCTTTACCGTGCTCGTCCTCTTCCGCCCCTCCTTCTGGCGCCGCTGAGGGGGGCTGCCGCGCGCGCCCCGCGCCCCGCCGGCCACGCGGCCGGCCCGCGTCCCGCATACGCCTGCCGGCGTCCCGGCCGCCATGCCGCCACGGTCAGGCTGCGCCTCAACCGCCCACCCAGTAGCAGAGCTGCGCCGCGAGGAGCCCCAGGTAGTTGCCCGCCGCGTAGCCGACGAGGGCCATGAGCACGGCCACCGGCACGAGCGCCTCGCGGTGGTGGGCGGCGACGATGGGTGCCGAGGCCGCGCCGCCGATGTTGGCCGCCGAGGCGAGCGCCGCCAGGTGGATGTCGACCCGCAGCAGCCTCGCGCCGAGCAGGCAGAAGAGCCCGTGGACGGAGATCCAGAGGAAGGCCCCGGCCAGGAACCAGGGCGCCCGGGCCAGTCCGGCCAGCTCCGCCCGAGCGCCCATCGAGGCGACGA
>VGIY01000015.1 GCA_016867695.1 Candidatus Eiseniibacteriota bacterium
GCGCGCCCGCTCCACGGCCAGGCGCACGAGCTGCCCCACGCCCTCCCGGTCGAGGGTCACGAACGGGTCCCTCGCCAGTATGCCCGCTTCGATGTAGAGGGGCAAGAAGCGACCGGCGTCGTCGCGCGAGTAGCCGAAGGTCATCTGGGTCAGATCGTTGGTCCCGAAGGAGAAGAAGTCGGCGCGCTGAGCCACCTCGGCGGCGGTCAGCGCCGCCCGGGGCACCTCGATCATCGTGCCGACGAGGTACTCGACGACCACGCCCTCCCGCTCGAGCACCTCGCGGGCGACGCGCTCGACGATCCGGCGCTGATGGTCCAGCTCGGCCGCCGTCCCGACCAGCGGGATCATGATCTCGGGGAAGACGCGGACGCCCTCCGCGGCGAGCCGCGCCGCCGCCTCCATGATGGCCCGCGCCTGCATCTCCGTGATCTCCGGATAGGCGATGCCCAGACGGCAGCCGCGGTGGCCGAGCATGGGGTTCTGCTCGCTCAGGCTCTCGACCCGCTCGAGCAGCTCCTCCTTGGCCGCCGTCTCCTCCGGCGAGCCGCCGCGCTCCCGGAGAAGCGCCAGCTCGACCCGCAGCTCCTCCCGCCTGGGCAGGAACTCATGCAGCGGCGGATCGATCGTCCGGATCGTCACCGGCAGGTCGTGCATCTCGCGGAAGATGCCGACGAAGTCCTCGCGCTGGTAGGGCAGGATCTGCTCGAGCGCCTGCGTGTAGGCGGCGCGCGGCGCGGCCAGCTCGGCCTCGAGGCGCGCGATCTCGCCCTCCAGCCGCGTCCGGGCCTCCCCGGCGGCGTTGTCCAGCTCCCTGCGGCGGCGCTCCAGCTCCCCCTCGAGGCCCTTGACGATGGGCGCGAAGAGGATCATCTGCTGGACCCGCGGCAACCGCTCCTCGGCGAAGAACATGTGCTCGGTGCGGCACAGGCCGATGCCCTCCGCGCCGAAGCGGCGCGCCAGCCGCGCCTGCTCGGGCGTGTCGGCGTTCGTGCGCACGCGCAGGCGCCGCCGCTCGTCGGCCCACTCCATGAAGACCTTGAACTCGTCGGCCACCTCGGGCTCGATCGTCGGCACCTCGCCGAGGATGACCTCGCCGGTCGAGCCGTTGAGGCTGACGAACTCGCCGGCGCGGATCGTCGTGTCGTGGATCCGCAGGCAGCCCTCCTCCTCGCGGACCTCCGCCGCGGTGCAGCCGGCGACGCAGCACTTGCCCATGCCCCGGGCGACGACCGCCGCATGGGAGGTCATGCCGCCCGTCGCGGTGAGGATCCCCTGCGCGGCGGCCATGCCGTGGATGTCGTCGGGCGAGGTCTCGCTGCGCACGAGGATCACCCGCCGGGGCCTGCCCTGCTCGTCCGTCTCCCGGGAGAGGGCCACCGCCTGGGCGGGGTCGAAGACGACCTGGCCGACCGCGGCGCCGGGCGAGGCGGCCAGCCCGCGCGCCAGCGCCTCGTAGGGCGCGCCGGGATCGAAGCGCGGATGGAGCAGCTGGTCGAGCGAGGTCGGATCGACGCGCAGCAGCGCCTCGTCCTTCGTGATCAGCCCCTCGGCGACCATGTCGACGGCGATCCGGACCGCAGCCTGGGCGGTACGCTTCCCGGTGCGCGTCTGGAGCATGAAGAGGCGCCCTTCCTGGGCGGTGAATTCGAAGTCCTGGACGTCGCGGTAGTGGCGCTCGAGCCGCGCGGCGATGCGATAGAGCTCGGCGTAGATCGCGGGCATCTCCGTCTCGAGCTCCTGGATCGGGCGCGGCGTGCGAATGCCGGCGACCACATCCTCGCCCTGCGCGTTGCGCAGGTACTCGCCGTAGAAGACCCGCTCCCCGGTGGCCGGATTGCGGGTGAAGCCGACGCCGGTGGCGCAGTCCTCGCCCATGTTGCCGAAGACCATCGCCTGCACATTGACCGCCGTGCCCAGGTCGTCGGGAATCCCGTGCTGGCGCCGGTAGAAGACCGCCCGGTCGTTGTACCAGGAGCGGAAGACCGCGTCGCGGGCCATGTCGAGCTGCTGCTGAGGATCCTGGCAGAAGGGCCGCCCCGTGCGGGCGCGGATCAGCTCCCGGTAGGCCTCGACGAGCTGGCGCAGGTCCTCGGCGGACAGCTCGAGATCGAGCGTCACGCCCCGGCGCGCCTTGAGCTCGGCCATCCGCTCCTCGAAGAGCGCCTTGGGCACCGCGAGCACGACGTCGCCGAACATCTGCAGGAAGCGCCGGTAGGAATCGTAGGCGAAGCGCGGATTGCCCGTGCGCCGCGCCAGCCCCTCGACCGAGGCGTCGTTCAGACCGAGGTTGAGGATCGTGTCCATCATCCCCGGCATCGAGAAGCGGGCCCCCGAGCGCACCGACACGAGCAGCGGATCCTGCGGGTCCCCGAGCCGCCGCCCCTGCGCCTGCTCGAGCCGGCGCAGGGCGGCCAGCTGCTGGGCGCCGAGATCCTCTGGCGCGCGCCCGCCCTGCGCGTAGAAGAGGTTGCACACCCGCGTCGTGATCGTGAAGCCGGGGGGCACGGGAACGCCGGCGCGGGACATGTCGGCCAGGCCGGCGCCCTTGCCGCCGAGCAGGTCGCGCATGTCGCCGGTGCCCTCGGTCGCGCCGGGGCCGAAGAGGTAGACGAGCTTCTCTCCCGCCTCCCGGTGAGGGGCAGGCGCCGCGGTGCGGCCGGAGTCGGGACGGGATCGAGTGGCCATGATTCCCTCCAACAGAGCGCCGGCCGCATCCGGCGGCCGGCGTCGTGCAGATCGTCCGCGGTCGTGTCGCCCGCCGGGCCCGGCGCGGCGCCTAGCGCAGAATCGTGAGATAGCCGGTCGCCGTCTCTCCCGTGGGGGTGTCAACGGCGTAGAAGTAGACGCCGGAGACGACATCCCGGCGATGCTCGTTCTTCAGGTCCCAGGCCAGCGAGCCGCCCGCCTCGCCCCCGGGAGTCTGCCGGTGCTCGAGCCGGCGGACGAGTTCCCCGGCGGCCGTGTAGATGCGCACGGTGGCCGTGGCCGGCAGGTGGTAGAAGCGCACGTGCCCGGGCCCATCCGCCGAGAAGTGCGAGGCGGGATCGTTCTCCCGATAGGGGTCGGGAGCGACGAAGACGCGCTCGAGCAGGGGTCTCGCCGCCCTGGCCTCGACGCGCGGGATCAGCGGCGTCGGCTCGCCCTCGGCGTCGGTCCTGTAGAACCCTTCGGGGCGGGCCTCCGCGCCCCCCTCGAGGACGACGTACTCCTGGCCGGCGCTGAAGAGGCGCCGGAACTTGGTCAGGCTGTAGTAGTGGGGCACGCCGTTGTGAGGGCCGGCGGGCTGCAAGTCCGGATCGCCGCCGCGGGGAAGGATCGAATCGGGATCGACGAAGACGCGCACCGTGTCGAGCACGGTCCAGTTCCAGGTCGTGTCCCCGAACTGGTAGGTCCTCATCCAGACGAGGTCGGTCGGCTCCGTCGTCAGGCCCCGCCAGACGATGTAGCCGCCGAAGCAGTCGGGCGTGTCGGCGCTCGGCACGCACTGGCCCTGGTGCCACCACTCGAGCTCGCCCCCCGCGCCGCCGAAGTAGCCGATCAGGCCGTCGGGGGAGAGGGCGAAGGCGGTGACCCGCCGGCCGAGGTTGCGCACGACGTTGAAGCGCGTGGCCACGAACCCGTCGAGCACGCCGATCTCGCCGGCGGCCGTCGCGTAGGCGATGTAGGCGCTTTGCCGCGGGGAGTAGGCGATGGAGACCGGTCCGGGGAGCGCCGGTTCGTAGCCGCCCAGGCGCGCGCCCGTGCGGGCGTTCCAGACGCGGACGCCGCCCAGCTCGTCGGCCGTCGCCAGGCGCCGCGCGTCCTTGGAGGCGATGATCTGCGTCACCGCCCGGCCGGGGTGGGCGGCGACGGAGTACATCGGCGTCACCTCGTTGCCGAGGCGGTAGAGGTGCAGGCGACCGTCGGCGGCGCCGACGACGGCGCTCTCGTCGCGCCCGTCCCGCAGGACGCCGAGCGCCGTCGGCAGGGCGTCGGGGACGCGGGTCGAGCGCCGGGTCTCGCCCGGGCGGAGCCACTCGATCATCTCCCCGTCGTCGCCGATGGTGACGAAGGAGGAGTCGGCCGCGACCGCCTCGGGCTTGAAGCGGATCGCCCGGCAGGCCCCCGCGGCGTGGGCGGGGAAGATCTCGACGCCCGACCCCTCCTGCGGCCGCCAGACGGCCACCTCGCCGCCGGCCAGACCGGCCGCCAGGAGCGTGCCGGCGGGATGCAGATCGAGGCAGACGATCAGCGACCCTTCCGGCAGCGGCGCGAGCGTCTCGGCCACCTGCCAGGTGTCGGCGGCGAAGGCGAGGCGGGCGATCAGGCCGCCCCCGCGATCGGCCGCCCAGAGCTGTGAGCCGAAGCTGTCGAAGGCGAGCTGGCCGATCTCCCCGCCGCCGATCGACCGCCGGCCCTCGAAGAAGATTTCCAGATTGCCGGTGTAGAGCGGATCGTCCGCCTCGGGCATCCAGGTCAGCCGAACCTGGCGGTCGCCGAGACGGGCCGGGACATCGAATCGCACCGCCGCCGCGTTGCCGGCGAGCAGCAGGACGGCCAGCCCCGCTCCCGCCGCCGCCGAGACCCTCCCGCGCATGCCGCTCGTCCTTTCTAGGGCCCCCACTCCGCCCTCCGCCGGCTAGAGATCCGATCCGGTGACCAGCCAGCGCAAGGCCAGCGTCGCCGCGCCGGTCATGCTCGGCTCGTCGAAGAACCAGGGGTGGAAGTTGAAGACGACCGCCCGGCCGGGAGAGACGCCGGCCAGGCTGTCCTCGCGCGTCGGGAAGGTGCGCCAGGCCACCGGCAGGTCGTGCAGCCGGGAGCCGCTCTGGAAGGTGCGCACGCGGTAGAGGATCTCGAGCCCCGCCTCGCGCTCGTACCAGGGAATCTCGGTCGGATCGACCGTTCCGGGCCACAGCGCCTCGTAGTGCCAGACCCCCTGGTTCGTGCAGCCCCACCGGCTCCAGTCCAGGTAGAGGTCGGGGTAGAGGGACTTCTCGGCCTTCGCCCCGATCATCGACATGCGCCGGTAGGCGAGGTCCCCGTAGATGTTGCGCGGCATGTCCACGCAGCCGCGCAGCCAGAGGTGCACATAGGGGAAGCTGAAGACGTTCCAGAGCGAGGTCGTCGCCAGCCCCGTCGCCGGGCAGTAGGGGTCGGGATCGCCCGGCTGGAAGTTCTTGACCAGCGGGCCGATCGTGCCCTGGTCCATGAGCATCAGCAGGTTCCCGCCCGCGCCCCGGTAGCGCGAGAGGTCGCCCCGCTCGGCGACGATCGAGTAGAGGTTCGCTCCGGTCGTGCCCATGTCCCAGATGACCGTCTGGTAGGTCCCGAGCACGCTCAGGAAGTCCTGATTCTGCGGCAGCGCTGGCGAGGAGCTCTCGTCCCGCGGCCCGTAGGCCTCGTAGACGCCCGGTTGCTCGCCCGCCGGCAGGTAGTCGGCCACGCCGTTCATCAGGCGCACGAGCAGGGCGTCGGACTGCCCGTCGTCCGGCTTGGGCGTGTTGAAGAGGCAGCCGCGCGGCGCGCGGCGCTGGTCGTCGACGAAGAGGAAGCGCCGGTTGAAGGAGAGGCGCGAAACCGTGATCGCCACGTGGCACTTCGTCTCGGTCTCCTGCATCATCGAGACGGCGCGCATCTTGAAGTAGAAGTTGTGGGTCATCCCCTCGTCGGCGCGAGGGAAGGCGATCGACTGCACCATCTGCGTGCGGGCCGCCCAGCCGATCCAGCCGCCGATGCCGTCGACGGACTTGTCGATCTCCTCGTCGGGCTCGGGGATGTTCAGGCCGTAGTTGCAGGGCCCCGCCTCCGTGCCGCTCCCGCTGGCGTCCCCGACCCAGCGGAAGCGGATGCGCTGCTCGGGGGCCACGCTCACTTCCCAGGTGTCGTAGACCGAGGACTTGAAGCGCCGCACGCCCAGCGAGGGCTCGCTCAGGAAGACGTCGATGACGCGGTCCTGGACGTCGAAGATCGCCCAGTTGTGCCAGCCCAGCTCGGGCTCGACGGCGCCCGACTCGTCGATCGCCCGCACGGCGAAGCCGTACTTGCGCCCCGGGGTGAGATTGCGCAGCCAGCGGTAGTTGACCGCTCCGGGCACGCGGATCCAGGCGCGGCGCGCGGCGGCGAAGTAGGCGGGATCGTCCGGGTAGTCCTGAACGCGCAGGCTGTCGAGCAACTGGTTGGGGAAGGTGGCGAAGCGCTGGCGGATCCCGGTCAGGTCCCCCGGGTTCACCGACCCCTCGAAGAGGATCAGCTTGTACTCGAAGGCGCTCGGCTGCTTGTCGGCCCGCGAGCCGTCCGGGTCCTCGCCCAGCCAGGTGATGCGCAGCGTCGAGGCCCACTGGGCGCCGTAGTAGGGCGCGGGCTTGACGATCTGCGTGCGCGGGGCGATGGTGTTGGCGTTGAAGAAGCGCTTGTCGGCCCGCGAGCGGGCGTAGTCGTTGTCGACCGAACGCACGTAGAAGGTGTGCCACCCGGAGAAGTCGGTGCCGCTCCGGCGCGTGCTGGCCTCGAAGGAGATCACCGCGTCGTAGTCCGTGGTGCGGGTCCAGCCCGCCTCGGAGACCGTGTCGTCGATGGCCCACTCGAACCAGCGGATGACGCCGTCGTTGTCGGCGCCGAACCAGTAGAAGCGCACCCGCGCCTGGGTGTCGAGCGAATCCATCAGCACGCCGCCGGTGATCTTCACCATCGGCGCCTGGTTGCGGGCCGGCTGGCCGACGAATCCGCTCTCGGGAAAGAAGAGGCACTGCGGCAGCACGAGCAGCGCCGCCAGCCCGAGCAGGGCCGCGCCGGCTCGCCCCCCCCATCGCATCCATGTCTTCATCGTCATCCCCCCGGGCGGCCGGCGGCGCGCCGAGCGGCGCGCCCGGCCGCGTGGCGGATCAGGGAACGATCCGGAAGGGCATGGTCCGTTCGGCGACCCGGCTGACCCGGTCGACATACCCCTTCTCGACGATGCGCACGCCGACCGCGTACTGGCCCGGCCTGCGCCACTCCTCCGGAATCGTCAGATCGAATGTGCAGGTGTTGCCCGCTCCCGGCTCCACCTCAGCGCCGTAGAGGAAGCCGCTGGAGCGGAAGCTGTAGGCGAAGGCATCGGTCGTCCCGTCGGGGTCCCAGGCCTTGGTGCGCACGCGCAGCGTGAAGAACTGCCCCGCCAGCCACTCTAGCGAGATCGGATCCTCGAGCCGGGGAAAGCGGAGGACCGGCTGGCCGCCCTCGAAGCCGAGCGTGTCGAGCAGCACCGGCGCCCGGTTGACCGTGACCTGCATCGTCGCCGGCGTCCCGTCCTTGCGCAGGTAGGCGTCCCGGCAGCGCGCCTGGAGCATCAGCGTGTTCGTCGTCACGCCGGTGAGCACGATCTCGCGAGCCTCCGAGAGCGGGAACCAGCGGCCGGCGCCCGAGCGATACTCGAAGTCGGAGACCCCTCCCTGGAGGAAGTCGTCGGGATCGTAGCCGCGCACGTCGGCCCGGATAGTCACCGGGGCCGGCCCGAAGGAGACGCGCGCCAGGGGGATCGTGTCCCCGGCGAAGTACTCCCGCTCCCCCTCCCAGGCGGCGGAGGAGGCGCGGACGCGCGGGAACGAGTCGCCGCGGGCCGGATCGAAGCCGCGCACGAAGTAGGTCACCGGGTCGAGGTTCCAGACGAAGGCCACGGCCGCGGGGTCGAGCCCGGCGAAACCGGCATCGTCGACTGCGCGGACATTGAACCGGTAGCGGCCGCTCTCCAGGTCGACGAAGCCCAGCGTGGTGTCGCCGAGCGCCGCCGGGATCGGCGAGGCCTGGCGCGGCGAGAGCCAGTGCTCGTACATCACGACGCGCCCGACGGTGATCGTGTCGCCGGCCAGGTCGACGACTTGATCGCCGTCGAAGCCGGTCCAGGCGAAGTCGACGTTCCACCCGGCGGGGACCGTGTCGCCGCTGGCGAAGGCGCGGCGTGCACCGCCGATCGGATCCCAGCGCTCGATCCGGGTGAAGCGGGCCACCGGGGCGACCATGTCGACCACGCCGAAGAAGGCCCAGGCGGGCGTCGGATCGACCGCCCCCTCGTTGTCGATGGCGCGCACGTAGAAGCGCCGGCCCAGCACCTGCTGGCTGCGGCCGACCGGCATCTTGAAGACCGAGTCGGTGCGCGTGGTGAAGCGGTAGGTCAGCGTGTCCTCGTCGGCCGGCAGCGAGTCGCTGATGGCGAACTCGTAACCGACGACGGCGCCGTCCGGGTCGTTCCCGTACCAGTAGAGGTGGGTGTAGTAGACGGTCGTCGAGCTCTCCGCGGGAGCGCGGGTCAGGTAGGTGTCGGGGGGCAGGTTAGTGTCGACGTCGGCGGCGAACTCCTCCCGGCAGCCGAAGGTCGCCAGCGCCAGCACCACCCCGACGAGGACCCCGCAGCCGGCCATCCGGCGCCAGAACGCGCCGCCGCGGCCCGGGCGACTGAGGATTGCCATGCCATGCTCCTCCATGTGAAGCGGTCAGGCTAGCATCGGCCCCCGGGGGTGTCAATCGCGAGAAACCGGGTCCACCCCGCAGGTTAAGACAGTCGGGGCCCGAGGGCAACGCCCCCGGGCCCCGCTCGCCGCAAGGCCGGCCGCCGCGGCGGCGGCCGGCGCGCGGATTCGGGCTAACGCAGGACGACCATCTTCTTGGAGGAGCTGAACCCGTTGGCGTTCATCTGCATCCAGAAGATCCCGCCGCTGACGCGCGAGCCGCCGTTGTCGAGGCCGTCCCAGACGACCGAGTTCTCGCCCGCCGGCCGCTCGCCGTTCACCAGCGAGCGCACCAGGCGGCCGGTGACGTCGTAGATCGACAGGTCGACCCGGCCCGCCTGGGCCAGGTTGAAGCGGACCGTCGCCGAACTGCGGAACGGGTTGGGCCGGCTCTGGTAGAGGTAGTTGACCTGCCCCGCCAGGTGCCCGTCCGGGTTCCCGTCGACCGCCGCGTCCTCGCAGGGATACTGCCAGTAGACGAACGGATCGCTCGGGTCCTGGATCCAGGTCAGCGCCGGGCCGAGCAGGTTCGCCGCGCCGGCGACGATCTTGGCGCTGTCCGCCTGGCACTCGTTGCCCGGGCTGCCGTACTGGGTCACATGGTGGAAGCTGAACGCGTCGACCACCGAGCGCCAGTTCGTGCCCGCGGGCGCGCGCACGATCTGGGAGAACTCGACCGTCGGGTTGGTCGAGCCGGGGTTGTACGACTGCCACAGCAGGTTGCCCACCGAGGGCGTGCCGCCCGTCGCGTGCGTGCCGAGCACGTTGAAGTCGAAGATCGTCGGGCAGTCGTTGCCGAAGGCCGAGGCTCCGGGGGCGGCCGGCGTGAAGACGGCCGAACCGGAGGCCACCGTGCCGATGCAGTTGTACTGGTCGTTGTTGTAGATGCGGTAGGACTCGGCGACGAACTGCGCGCCGAGCTTCAGGTTGGCGAAGTCGGAAGCGATCCCGCCGAGCGGGTCGTCCATGATCGACATGAGCTGGTCGCCGTTGAGGACCAGCCCGCGGCGCACGGCCGCCGCCTCCGGGCAGTCGGTCGCGTCGAGCCACTCGTCGAAGAGCTCGAACTCGGGCGGCTCCATCGAGTCGACGTCGAAGGTCCCGGAGTTGTAGATGATCAACCGGTAGCCGAGCGCCTGCTGCGTGGTCATGCCCGAGTTGCCCCAGGTGCCGTTGCGGAAGCTGCGCTTGAAGGGCGCGTCATAGTTCGAACCCTTGTCCAGGGCGTCGAACTTGTCGTACTCGAGCCCGAGCTGGGCCAGCGTCGGCACGATGTAGGTCTCGGAGCCGCGGTTGAAGGCGTCGATGTAGAGCACGCTGGGCCACTCGACGTCCCACTCGCTGCCCTGCTGCAGGCGCATCCCGGGCAG
Organism: Candidatus Eiseniibacteriota bacterium; assembly: GCA_016867695.1. GTDB lineage: Bacteria > Eisenbacteria > RBG-16-71-46 > CAIMUX01 > WJJG01 > VGIY01. The sequence goes on from VGIY01000015.1 coordinate 9,839, forward strand.
GATCTCGTACTCCCAGCCGTCGGGCCGGAGGCCGTAGAAGCCGGTGATGTGCGGCGTGTCGGTCCAGAAGGGCGCGTAGTAGTAGCGGATCGTCGTCCCCGGCGTGAAGACCAGGTCGGGGAGGATCTCGTTCAGCTCGTTGTAGTCCTGCGCCCGCGGGCCGCGGAAGCCGGGATCGTCCTCGTGGAAGTAGGTGGAGAAGGCCTGGGCCGACACCAGCGACTGGCTGATCTGCGCCGAGTCCATGAGCACGCCCACCCAGCCGGCCTCCGGATCGCCCTGCAGGCGGCTCTTCCAGAAGTGGTAGCCGGGGATCATGTCCTGGCGCGGGCCCTTCTTCTCGACATGGACCATCAGCTTGCACAGCCACTGGCGCGCGGCCGTCGGCATCGGGCCTTCGATCATCGCCGAGTCGGAGTGCATGTCGTTGGCGTCCACGTCATCGCGGCTGTAGTCGTAGGAGACGTTGCTGTTGCCGACATCGCCCGGCTCGAGGTAGGTGGGGAAGTTCTGGCCGAAGCCGTCGTGGAACAGGTGGCCGACCGCCAGCGTGATCGACGGCGCGTCGACGGAGCCAAAGACGCCCACGCGGACGTTGTCGAAGAGCGGCGCGCCGAAGGTCTGCCCCTCGAAGCGGCACTCGGCGGGCGGGATCCCGAACTGCGGGCAGCTCGTGATCACCTCGAGGATGAAGCGCGCCTGCTCCCAGTCGGTGGACATGCCGTTGGCCGACAGGCTGGTGATCGAGCCGTCGGTGCAGAAGGGGGTGATGCCCGTGTGGTACCAGACATCCTGGCCCAGGCGCTGGCTCATGTGGGGCACCGGGTTCACTGCCGAGGTGAAGGGATAGTACTTGAAGCCGGGGCGGTAGAAGGAGCCCGCCGCGCGGCGCATGTAGAAGTAGGCGTTGTACTGCGCGATCGTCGTGTTGTAGCCCTCCGGCGGGTAGGCGTCGCGGTCGAGCACGCAGAGGCCGCTGGTCAGCTGCTCCTGGTGATCGCGCTTGTGCCCGGGCACGGAGAAGGGCGTCGAGGTGTCGACGCAGCCGAGGGCGTTGCCCGACAGCGTGCAGCCGCAGGGCAGGTTCACGGTCGTCACCCACTCCGTCCAGGTCTCCTCGTCCCAGACGGCCATGTAGGCGCCGATGCCCTCGCAGGCGTCGAAGGTCCAGCCCTGGGCGCCCGACTCGAAGTTGTAGGTTACGGCGGAGCTGCCCTGGACGGTGACGACGACGTCGTCGGCGGCGAAGGGCCCGCAGGCGGTGAGGTAGTCGCCGTCCTCGTCGGACCAGCCGCCGTCGGCGGCGAAGCGGAACTCGACCTTGACCTGGGTCGTCGCGGCCGGAATCGACGCGGCGGCCATGACCTTGGTCTCCGTCACCGGCGCCGCGTAGCTGCCGATGATGCCGTCGTAGAGCTCGACCTGGACTTCCGTCAGCAGGTTGGGCGGAACGTCGCTGTCGTAGGCGAGGACGTAGAGGTAGGTGTAGTCGTAGTCCACCTCGCTATCCTGGAACATCTTCCAGCTGACGGTGACATCCTTCTGGCCGGCGCAGGGCAGGAACGGCGACATCGCCCGCTGGCAGAAGTTGTTGCCGTAGCCCATGCCCCCGACCCAGTCGCGGTCGTTGGCGTCCGCCTCGTGCATGCCGCACCAGAGCTGCCCGGTCGTCCCCGGGAACATCGGCACGCAGGGGTCGCCGGCGAAACTGGCGGCCGTCACCCGGTAGAAGTAGACGCCGTCATTGGTGGTCATGTCCTGGGTGTACCAGCCCTCGAACTCGTCGGGGCCGCCATGGTCCCAGGTCCACATGGCGTCGTCGGGGTTGGCCAGGTCCTCGGAGAACAGGGCCGTCCCCGTCCCGTCGTCGCCGCCGAACCAGACGGTGTCCACGCGGGTGAACTCGTGCCGGATCGGCGTGAAGCCATCCTCGTGCTGCCCCGGCAGGAGCATCTGCTGGTAGTCGGGCGTCTGCGCCGGACGGGCCAGCGCGCTTCCGACCGCCACCAGGCAGAGGATAGCGAACAGCGCGAAACCTCTTCTCATGTCAAGCCTCCATCGTTCGAGAGTCCTGGAGCGCCGGAGCGCGTAACTCCATCGCCCCTTCGAACCACCTCGGCGTAACTCCCTTCGTGAAGAACCGACCGCTCCGGGTGTCTCGCGCGATCTCCGGCGCCGCACGGGGTGGTGCGGCGTGAGGGTAGTCGGACAGCACGCGCCGAAGGGTCAGACGATCAGGCCGGCATCACCTCCTCCCCTGGCTCACGCCTCCTCACGCCCGATGACACGATGCGGGGACACAGAAACTCGAACGACGGCCCGCACGGGAGGCCGCCCGCAAAACAGGCGACCTTCGCCGGCGGACCGCTGTGATCCTGGCGACGACCTGGCATGGCTCAGTTCTGCAGCACCCTGTTGTCGCTCCGAGCTGCCCGATCGAAATCGGGGGGATGTCCGGGAGGACTCGCTGCCGTCCCCTGTCCGTCCCCGGGCCGGGCCCGGAGAACCGCCGGTAGTATACCAACCGGGCGGGGGAGTGTCAACGATCGCTGCGCCAGCAGTTTCCGACCCCGAGGATTCGCGGGCGCCGGGGTGCGCCCGGCAACGGCGAAGCGCGTGGGAAACCGGGCGCTATCCGAGAAGACCCGCGGGGCACCCGCTCAGGGCGCCGACTCCGGCGCCGGGCCGGCGTCGGCATCGAGGGCCTCGCGGGCGGCGCGACGGACCTCCGGAAGCGACACCCCGGCGCGCTCGGCCGCCTCCCGGCAGGACTCGTACTCGGGCTTCGCCGTCCAGCCCGCCGGGCCGCGATCGGCAAGCTGCACCACGATCGCCCCATAGGGAGTCCGCACAATGGCTTGGCGGCGATCGAGCTCCCGCCTCAACTCGAGGCGACGGCGCGCCCCGAGCGTCGTCGAGCCCATCAGCAGCCGGGCCATCAGGGAGGGCTCCTGCTCGGGCCGGCAGATCAGCGTGAGCAGCGCGGCCAGACGCCCCTTCTTCATCTGGATCGGCTGCAGGAACACCTCGAGCGCGCCGGCCGCCCGCAACTCCCCGGCCAGCCAGGCGAGTTCCTCCGGGGGCGCGTCATCGATCTGGGTCTCGATCACCGCCACCCAGCCCCAGCGGCCGGGGCAGGCCCCGGCGCCTCCCGGCCCCGTCTCTCCCCATCCCCAGGCCGGGATCCCGCCGGTGGCGCCCGGCCATCCGGCGCCGCCGGAACCTCCCGGCGCGCCTCCCTCGGCGATCGCGGCCTCGCCGACGAATAGCCTGGCCAGGTTGGGCACGTCGGACCACGATGAGGTCCCCGCTCCCACGCCCACGCGGGAGATCCTCATCGGCGGCGGGCAGGGGCCGCGGGAGAACTCGGCGACCAGGGCCACGCCGGTCGGCGTGCAGCGCTCCCCGCCGCCGTCGCGCCATTCGACCGCCAGCCCCTCGAGCAGGAACGCCGCCGCCGGCGCCGGCAGCGGCATCGGGCCGTGCGCCGAGCGCGCCAGCCCGCGCGCGAGCGGCAGCGGAGAGACATGGAGGCTCTCGATCCCCAGGGCCTGGATCCCCGCGCAGGCGGCGACGATGTCGACCAGGGCGTCGACGGCGCCCAGCTCGTGGAAGTGCACCGCGTCGGGGCGGGCGCCGTGGGCGCGCCCCTCCGCCCCGGCGAGCCTGCGGAAGACCGCCTCGGCGCGCAGGCGCACGGCGGGCGGTAGCGGGGCACCGTCGAGCAGCGCCAGCACCTCGTCGAGCCGGCGCTCGTGAGGCGCCCCGGGCGAGGGGGTGACGCGGATCCCCAGGCCGGCGAAGGCCTGGTGGCGCCGGCGTTCAACGGCGAGTTCGGCGATCTCGCCGCCCAGCCAGGCGGTCGTCTCGCGCAGGGCCGCTTCCGGCCAGCCGGCGTCGAGCAGCGCGCCGACGAACATGTCGCCGCTGATGCCGCCGGCGCAGTCGAGGTAGGCGATGCGCATCGTGCCCCCTACGACGGCTTGCGGGCGGCCGCCGCGACCGCGCGGTTGACCAGCGCCGCGGCGAAGCCCGCGCCGAATCCATTGTCGATGTTGACGGTGACGATCCCGCCGGCGCAGCTGTTGAGCATGGACAGCAGCGCCGCGACACCGCCCATGCCCGCCCCGTAGCCGACGCTGGTCGGCACGGCGACGACCAGGCTGGCGGTGAATCCCGCCACGACTCCGGGCAGCGCGCCCTCCATGCCGGCCACGGCGACGACCGCATGGGCGTCTCGCAGCGTCTCCAGGTGGGGCAGCAGGCGGTGCAGCCCGGCGACGCCGACGTCGTAGATCGCCACGACGCGCGAGCCGAGCGCCCGGGCCGTCTCGACCGCCTCCTCCGCGACCGGGATGTCGCTCGTCCCGGCGGCGAGAACGGCGACGAGGCCCTCGCCCTCCTCCCGCGCCGTCCCCTCCCGGCCGGTCAGCGAGAAGGTGCGCGCGACCCGGTTGGCGCGCCCGCAGGGGAAGCGTTCCTCCAGGAGGGCCAGCGCCTCGGACTGGGCCCGGGTCACGAGCAGCTCCGAGCCGCTTTCGACCAGCGACTCGGCGATGCGCAGCGTCTGCTCGGGCCGCTTGCCGCCGGCGAAGACGACCTCCGGAACGCCCCTGCGCAGGTGGCGATGGTGGTCGACCTGCGCGAAGCCGAGGTCCTCGACGGGCCAGCGGCGCAGCGCCTCCAGGCCCTGCTCGACGGTGACCCGGCCGGCGGCCACCTCGCGCAGCAACCGCTCGATCCGCTCGGGCTTCACTTGCTGTCCTCCAGGGCCCCGGGCCGCGCCCGCGTCAGAGGAGCGGCCCGACGCAGGCCTCGATCTCCAGCGCCAACGCATCCGCCGGCAGAGAGGCGTCGAGCAGGCGGTAGCGATCTCCCCGCCGCGCGGCCAGCGCCCGATAGGCCTCGCGCACGCGGTGGTGGAACTCGACGCGCTCTCTCTCCATGCGGTCCCTGCGCCGCTCGCGGCGGGCGACGCGGGACAGGCCCACTTCGACCTCCAGATCGAGGAGCAGGGTCAGATCAGGCGCGAGCCCGCCGGTGGCCAGCTCGTTGAGCCTCTCCACCAAGGCGACATCCAGCCCGCGCCCCCCGCCCTGGTAGGCGACCGAGGAGTCGGCGAACCGATCGGCGACCACGACCCGCCCTCCCCGCAGCGCGGGACGGATCACGCGCTCGACGTGCGCGCGGCGGGCCGCCTCGAGCAGGAAGAGCTCGGTCAGGCCGTCGAGATCCCGCCCGGCCGGATCGAGCAGCAGGGCGCGCAGCGCCTCGCCGAGCGGAGTCCCCCCCGGCTCCCGCGACACCAGGCTCGAGCGGCCGCGGCGCGCGAGGAAGGCGACCAGGCGCTCGATCTGCGTGCTCTTGCCGCAGCCCTCGATGCCCTCGAAGGCGAGGAAGAGGCCTCGCGCCCCTCCGCCGCTCCCGCGGCTCATCGCGGATTCCCCGCTCCCGGGCCTCTCCGGGGGTGCCCCGCTCCCGGATCCCTCCGGGGGTGCCCCGCGCCCGGATCCCTCCGGGGGTGCCCCGCGCCCGGATCCCTCCGGAGGCTTCACCCGGCGGCTCCCGCGCCGCCGGCGGGCGGGGCCGGCGTCGGCGCGCCGGGCTCGGGGCACCTCCCTCCCCCGCCGGACGACAGGGCGAGGCGCCGGACATGGGCGATGCGCTGCACGACCGTGATCCAGGCGAGCAGCGCGATCAGCGCCAGCAGCCACCCCGTCGAGCGGTGCCCGAGCAGCAGCATGACCGCGATCAAGACGACACGAAGCGTCCGGTCGGCCAGGCCGACGGCGCAGGGCAGGCCGAGCCCTTCGGCCCGCGCCCGGGCGTAGCTGACCAGGAATCCCCCAGTGAGCGCCAGGATCCATGCGGCGGCCCAGGGCCACTCGAGGCCGCCGCCATGCTCCAGCTTGCCGATCAGGATCCCCCCGAGGAGCAGCGCGTCGGCGATCCGATCGAAGGTCGAATCGAGGAAGGCCCCGAAGCGCATCGACCTCCCCGGCGTCGCGCGGGCGACGTCGCCGTCGAGGATGTCGCACAGGGCGCTGGAGAGCAGCAGCGCCAAGCCGAGGAGATTGCGGCCGGAGGCGATCGCGGCGGCGGCGAGGATCGCGAGCAGGAGCCCCGAGACGGTCAGCAGATCGGGCGAGACGCCCGCCGCGGCCAGAGCGCGGGCGACGGGGGCGACGCTCCTTCGCAGGGTCCCCTTCGTGCGCGTGAGCATCCACCGCCCCCGGGGGCGGCGCCCGGCAGGCCCGGCGCGCCCCGTCGTGAAGTGAACCGGCGGGACGCGGGCCGCGCCCTGCCCGGCTCGCCCGGGCGGACCCGGGGCGACCGCGGCAGAGCGGCTCGCCGCCGGCCCGCCGGGAGGGCTAGACGTTGGCGACCAGGTCCTTCAGCTGCTTCGAGACCTTGAAGACCGGAACTCTTCGCTCAGGCACGTGCACCGGCTGTCCCGGGTTCTTCGGGTTGCGAGCCACCCGGGCCTTGCGGGCGCGAACCTTGAATGTGCCGAAGCCCCTGATCTCGAGATGCTTGCCCGAGACGAGGGCGCGCTTGATCGCCTCCAGGAACTCGTCCACCGTGTCGGCGACATCCTTCTTGGTCAGGCCGGTTCGATCGGCGATTTCGTCCACCAGATCCGCCTTCGTCATGCGTCCCTCCTTGGCCGTGGCCCGCGCGCGACCGACCCGCCCGACCGCGCCCCGGCGCGCGCGAGGGGAGAGCCTCCCGCAATCCCGTCGGCTGCAAGCGATTGCATACCTAGCACGCCCCCCCGGGGGTGTCAACACGAAAAGGCCCCAACCGGAGACCAACTGTAGTCCCCGCTTGCCGTTCCGAATCCGCTAGGCGAATCCCTAGCGGTTGCGCAGCTCGTCGAGCGCCCGAGCGATGTTGAAGAGGTCGAACTCGATCATGCGCAGCACGCAGCGCAGCTCCTTGCGATGCCAGAAGACGCAGTAGGCCTCCTGCCTCTTCTCGGCAGGATCCTCCCAGACCTTGCCTGCGCGGCAGAGCTGCCGGCTGACCGGGCAGTACGGATACTCGATGTCGGGTTCCATCCGCGCCTCGCTCCTCTCCCGGCCGATCCCGGCCGAGCCCCTACTCCAGCTCCACCTCGAACTTCTCGGGCCGGACCGGCTCGACGGAGACCGATCCCGCCGCCTCGCCGCTGCGCAGCTCGACACTGGCCATCAGCGCGTAGACCCCTCCGGGGGGCAGTCCGCGGGCGTCGATCGAAGCCCGCAGATCCTCGGAGCGAAGCGACTCGACCAGGCTCGCCGGCCCGCTGACCGCGACCGTTCCCGTCTCCGGCTCGAGGCGCTTCAGCTGCACGCCCCGCGAGCGCAGCACCTCGACCGGCAGCAGGGGGAAGGTCCGGGTGACCACCCTCTCAATGACGACCCGCACGGCCACCGCCTCGGGCGTGGCGACGCAGCCGGCGGGGGGCTGGACGGCCGCGCTGCGGGTGACGATGTCGCTCGATCCAGTCAGGTCGACGGGCTCCGTGCCGAGGTGCTCGGTGCCGGAGAGCACGGCGGCGGGCCCGCGGACGAGCACCGACTCGGGCTCGACGACGACGCGGCCCTGCACGGTGTAGCCCGCCGCCACGCGCCCCACGGTGGCGGGACGAACCGGCAGTCGGCGGGCCAGGAGCTGGTCGAATCGCAGGACGATCTCTCGAGGGGAGACGATCTCCAGCGCCTGCACGCCGAGCCCCGGGGCGGTGACGACATCCTCGGCCACCAGCGGCCGCTGGAAGTGCCCCGGCCTGGCGCCCATCACGTCGACGCGCACCCGGGAGGGCTCGACGCGACTGCGCAGCTTGAGCAGATCCACGCCCACGCCGCGGAAGCGCACCCTGGCGCTCGCCGGCATCTCTCCCGACCAGGTCAGTCCCTCCGGGACCCCCTGCAGCTGCAGCGGGACGTCCATCGTGATCTCGCTCTCCCGGCTGGTGAACACGTGGGCGTAGAGAAGCAGCGCGAGGGCGAGCGCCACCAGCTTCGTGCCGGAGTTGTGGAAGATGCGGCCTGCCAGCCAGCGTGGCATGGAGAATCCCCCGTCTAGCCTGCTGCGCGGGCGCAGTATAGCAGGGGTCCCGCAGGTGTCAACGACTCGGCGGGACGGAACCCGCTGTCAAACCGTCAGCTAGCGCGCCAGCGCCCACTCGCGGAGAAGCGCGACGCGGAGCGAGAAGAGGGAGATGTCGTCGCCGGGATCGCCGTGCGCCTCGCGCGTCAGGAAGGCCGAGCCTTCCCAGCGCAGGGCCCAGGGCAGCCGCCCGCCGCCGACGATCGAAAGCTCCAGGTAGGTGAAGTCGGTCTGGAGCAGCGAGAAGGTCGCCTCCCCGACGGCGAAGACGAGCGCGTCGCGCTCGCCGGGATAGAGCCGGCGCCCGATCTCGACGCCCGTCTCCAGCCACGCCTCTCCGAGCGCCGAGCCGCCGCGGCCGCGGCACTCGACACGCAGCCCGCCCGCACGGGAGTCGCTTCCCCCGCCGTCGGTCCAGAGCAGGTCGGCCGTCGCCCCCGCGCCCGCGCTGAACCCCGCCGCCCAGCGGCGCCCCGCGGGGGCGCCGATCGAGAGGTCCTCCCGATCGAGGAGTTCCCGGCGCAGCAGCCACTGCGCCTCGAGGCGCAGACGGTCGGCGTCGAGCCCGTCGCCCATGAGGATCGGCAGGAGCGAGTCGCCGGGCGCCTCTGCGGGCCGCCTCCGGTAGAGGTCGCCGGTGAGTCTCAGATCGGCGGACAGCTCGGCGAAGGCGAGCCGGCGCGTGATCCGGCCGGCGACCTCGGCCTCGTCGTAGGAGGGCAGCGCGCTCGAGACGGCGGCCAGGGAGTCGCCGTCCCCTGAGGTGTCAT
>VGIY01000016.1 GCA_016867695.1 Candidatus Eiseniibacteriota bacterium
CCGCACACATGCTCTACTGCATGCTCGGCGAGCCTTGGGGCATCGCCGGCCTGAGCCTCTCCCTCGGCGGCCTCAACCTCTACGCCACCGATCTGCTCGTCCTCCTCCTCGCCGCCGCCTGGCTGCTGGGCGGGCTGCGCGCCGGGCGCCTTCCCGCACGGCCGCGCGACCCGATCGTGATCGCGATGACTCTCTACCTTCTGTACGGCCTCTTCTCCCTCGCCCGCAGCTGGCCGCTCCACGGACGCGCGGCGCTGCCCGACTTCCGCATGCAGTTCCTCTACGCCCTGCTCTTCCCCCTCTGCCTCTGGGCCTTCGCGCGGCCTGAGACGCGCCGCGTGCTCCTGGGTTCGGTCATCGGCGCCGCGGCCCTGATCAGCCTTCTCGGCTTCGCCAACGCGATCGCCGGCCGCCCCGTCGGCATGACCACGAGCTCGCTCACCTATCGCTATCTGTCGGGCTTGCAGGCCCTGGCGGCGTTCTTCGGGCTCTCGCTCATCGCCGGCTACGTCTGGAGCCGCGCGCGGCCCGCCTGGAGCCTGCTCCTGGGCGCCCTCTGCCTCGCCGCCGTGCTTCTCGCCCAGGCGCGGTCCGTCTGGCTGGGGGGCGCGCTCGCGCTCCTGGTCGCCCTGGGAGGGGCGACGGCGGCGACGCGCCGGCGCCTCCTGCGCCACCTGCCGCTCGTCGGCGCCGTCGGCCTGATCGCCCTGGCCGCGGTCTTCGCCCTCAACCTCGGGCTGACCGAGGACCTGGCCACGCGCGCGGCGAGCCTGGCCGAGGTCTCCACCGACCTGACCACGATCTGGCGCCTGTACGTCTGGGGCGAGGCCTGGAACGATCTGCGCGCGAGCCCGCTGCTCGGGCTCGGCCTGGGGCGGGAGTTCGCCTACTTCGACGCCTTCGAGGGTGCCTGGCGGACGGACCGCCAGTTGCACAATTCGCACCTCGAGCTCGCCTACTACACGGGCTGGATCGGCGCGCTGCTGCTCGTCGCCTTCCAGCTGCTCGTCCTGCTGCGCACGCTGCGCGCGGCGCGGCGCGCCGGAGGCACGCCGGGCGAGGGCCGCCTGCTCGCCCTGGCCGCCTGCCAGGTCTGCCTGGCCGGCGTCTCGTTCACGAATGTGATCAGCGCCTCGCTCGTCGCCACGCACTACATCTGGGTGCTGAGCGCGATGTCCCTGCTGGAGGCGCGGGCCGCGGAAGGGCGAGACTCGGGAGCATGACCGGCACGCGCCCGGCGCGCCGGGGCGGAGGGCGCGCCGGGCGAAGCGGGCGAGGCGGGCGAAACGGGCGAAGCGGGCTCGGCGCCCTCCCGCGCCCTACCTTCCCCAGAGCCGCCGCACGACCGCCGCGTCGGCGCCTCGCCACTCGTAGCGCCGCCACCACTCGAGCAGGTGGGCGATCAGCACGGCGGCCAGGAAGCCGAGCAGGGCCGCGATCAAGGCCACCTTGCGGATCACCGGGCTCTTCTTGAACACCGGCACCATCGCCTCGTCGAGCACCTGGATCACCGGCAGCGTCTCCGTCTCCTTCAGGCGCGCCTGGTAGAGCTGGGCGGTGAGCAGCTCGTAGAGCCGCTCCTGCAGCTTCAGATCCCGCCAGCGCAGCGCGTACTGCCGGGCGATCTCCGGCAGTTCGCCCAGGCCCCAGGCGAGGCTGTCCCCGCCGGCGATCCGCGATGGGCCGCCGCCCCGATGAAGGCTCTCGAGCTGGCGCCGCAAGGCGGAGATCTCGCTCTCCAGCCGGCGCACCTCGGGATGGCTCGCCGACATCGTCTCGCGGGCCACGCTGAGGGCCACCTCCCGGGAGAGGATCTCGGCCTCGACGTGCCCCGCCGTCTCCACGCCGACGCGCAGCTGATCGTCGAGGCTGATCGCCAGGTGCTCGCGCTGGAACGCGGCCAGGTCGGCGCCGACGCGCTCGAGCTCGCCGGAGGTCTGGGCGAGCTGGCCTTCGAGATAGAGCCGCGCGCGGCGCGCCTGGTTCGTGTTCTTCGTGCGGTGGACGAGTTCCAGGCCCTCGGCCAGCGCGTTGCCGATCGCGGCGGTGCGCCGCCGCGCCTCTTCCTTGTCGCGCCGGGCGGGGAAGAAGCCGGTGTGCGCGCGCGTGACGACGACGATCAGTCCGTTGCGCAGGGCGATCACGGCGGTGTCCTGCTCGAGCTGCGCCAAGGCGTAGGTGTAGGCCTTCAGCGTGTCGGGCATCTCCAGGCCGTAGACCCGCAGGAGGCCGAGCCGGTCGATCGCGTGACGGCGCACCGAGCGGCTGCGCAGCATGTCCGCGTAGAGGGCCGAGGCGTTCGCCCGGGCGAAGCCGACCTGCAGGCTGGCCAGCGACGACTCCAGGCTCTCGGCCCCGAGCATGAAGGGCGCCGACGCCTCCGGCGGCAGAATCGTCAGCGAGGCCTCGTAGGTCACCGGCCAGACGGCGCCGAGCAGGACGGCGCAGAGGGCGGCGCCCAGCGTCAGCCCGACGACGAGACCCCGGCGGGCGAGCAGCACTTCGAGGAACGGAGCGACCGGCAGGCGGCGGGCGCCGCGGGTCTCCGCCCCGGATCCGGCAGTTGCGCTCATGCCCCCCTCCTGGCCTGTTCCAAGACGATGGCCGCGCGGCTCGCCTCCAGCACTTCCTCCACCGGAGTCGGCGGCGCCTTCCCTTCGCGCAGCGCGCTCACGCAGGCGCGCCACAGCTCCGCCTGCCCCTTTCGCGGCGCGGGCGCCTGCCAGAGCGGGGAGAAACGCCCGCTCTCGCTCAGGCGCCGGAAGTCGTCCAGCTCGAGCGTGCGCCCGTCCCAGTGCAGCTCGATGCGCTCCTTCGGATGCGCGCTCGCCCCCCGCGAGGTGTAGAGGATCGTCGCCGTCGACCCGTCGCCGTAGCGGAGGCCGAGAACGAAGTTGTCCGCCGCGGGCTCCTCGTCCGCGCCGCCGCCGCCCGGCAGCACGGACGCCCGCTCCAGCGGCGCGCCGACGAGCGCGCGGCAGAGGTCGATCATGTGCACGCCCTCGCCGATCAGCCGGCCGCCCCCCTGGGCCCCGCGGATCCAGTGCCCGGCGGGGAGAGGCCCGGCCTGCACGCGGTAGGCGATCTGCAGCGGCCCGCGACGGCGGGCGAGCTGCTCGCGCAGGAGCGCGATTCCCGGGGCGCAGCGGCGGTTGAAGCCGGCGACCAGGAACGCCTCGCCGGCGGGCGCCAGCGCGCCGGCGAGACGCTCGAGCCCGTCGAGAGTCAGCGCCAGAGGCTTCTCGCAGTAGACCGCCTTGCCCGCATCGAGCGCTTGGGCGGCGAGGTCGGCGTGGCTGTCGTGCCGCGTGGCGATGACGACCAGGTCGACGCCCGCATCGACGGCCGCGGCGCCCGGCTCGGCGACGACGCGAGCGAAGCCGAACTGGCGCGCCAACGGATCCCGGCGCGCGGGTGTCGTCCCGGCCAGCAGCTCGAGGCGGATCTCGCCGCCGAGCCCCGCCAGCACCGGCAGCAGGACGCCCCTGGCGTAGTCGCCCGTGCCGATCATGGCGACGCTCACGGGCGCGGGCAGCGGGCGGCGCGGGCAAGGAGAGACGCGCGGCGCCGCGGCCCGCGCCGGACCCGCCGCGGGGATCGAGACGGCGGCGCCGGCCGCCGGAGCCATCGCCGAGGACGCCGGGGCGGGGGGCGCAGCGGCCGAGGACGCCGGGGCCGAGGGAGCAGCGGCCGAGAGAGCCGGGGCGGCGGACGCAGCGGCCGAGGACGCCGGGGCGGAGGCGCCCGTCTCGCCCAGCGCCGCCGGGTATCGCCACAGCAGGCCGAGCGACGGCAGCGTGCCGGCGCGCAGTTCGACGTAGGTGTCGGCGGCCTGATCGAGATCGCGCACCGAGGCGATCAGGTCGTCGATCGTCACGCGGCCCTCCGCCAGCAGCTCCAGCCAGGCGGACAGGTTGCGGTTCTCGGTCCAGCGGACGTAGGCGAAGGGATAATCGTGTCCCTCCTCCTCATAGCTGGGGTCATAGCGGCCCGGGCCGTAGGAGGTCGAGAGTCGGATGTTCAGCTCCCGCTCGTAGGCGACGGCCCGCTCGACGCTCACGGGCGTGTCGCCCAGCAGCACGAGCACGCCGCCGCGGCGAGTCGCTCGCGCCGCCGCCGAGGTCGCCTCCGCGCCGGCCGCCGCGGCGACGATCGCCTGATCGGCTCCATGGCCGCCCGTCGCCGCCTGGACGCGCGACGGCAGCTCCGCGATGGTCTCCGCCTCCGGGATCTCGACGCCGCACTCGGCGGCCAGCGACCTTCGCTCGGGCCGCGGATCCCAGCCCAGCACGCGACAGCCGCTCGCGAGCAGGATCCGCGCCGTCATCTGGCCCAGCAGGCCGAGCCCGAGAACGAGCGCGCGTTCGCCGATGCGGGCGTCGGCGCGGCGCACGGAGTGCAGCGCGATCGCCCCCAGCGCGACGGTCGCCGCGGGGGCCAGCCCCAGCCCGGCGGGCACCGGCACGACCAGGTTCTCCGGCACCGAGACGATCTCCGCGTGGGCCGCGTAGCCGGCGCCGGCGGCGGCCACCCGGTCGCCGGGGGCGAACCGCGAGACCCCCGGGCCGACCGCGCGCACCACGCCGGCGGCCGAATAGCCTGGCGCGATCGCCTCCCGCGATCCAGCGCTCAACCGCCGCAGGCGCGCCGCGATGTCCGCGAAGTCGCGGCGGCGCAGCGCGGCCCAGAGGCGATCGACCCGCGCGCGCTTCTCGATCGCCCGGGAGAGCAGCGAGCGGCCGCCGCCGCCGAGCAGCCCCCCCTCGGTCCCCGGGCTGACGGCCGAGTAGTGCAGCTCGACCTCGACGCGCCCGGGGGCGAGCCCCGGAGGCGCCGCGTCGGCCACGAGGGGTCGGCCGCCCTGGAAGAGGAGCTGCTTCATCTCGACTCGCGAGGCCGATGGGTTCGCGGCGATGCGCGTTTCGCCATCACGCTACGCCCGCGGCCGGAACTGCACGACCGTCCTCCAGCAATGGGGCAACGGTCCCGTATGCGTGGCCGACAACACGGCCGACTCGTGCTGCTCGCCGTAGCGCCGGGAGGCGGCGCCGGGTTCAATCTGCCAGAGGGTCTCCCGGGGCCGCAACAGCAGAAACCAGGCTTCACCGCCCGGCAGCGGCACGACACAGGCCATGCGCCGGCGCCCCGGGCGGGCGAATGGCAGAAGCCCCTGCGGCGCCCCGCGCGCGCCCTCCTCCGTTCGGACTCGAGGCCCGGGGGCGCCGCCGAAGGGGCGCTCGTCGACGGCGAGGCGCGGTCGCAGGTCGCTGGCGAGGCGCAGCCGCAGCGTGGTCGTGCGGCTCTCGCCCGGGCCGATCTCCTCCCAGGCCGCCTCCTCCGCGCCGAGCGGCGTCGGACTGAAGACGACATCCTCGATGCACAGCTGCCCGCGCACGGCGAAAAGCCGGCGCGTGTGCTGGAACCCCGAACTGGCGTTCTCCCAGCTGCGCCGCACGGCCTCCGGATCGGCGCCGCGACCGCGCGCGTCCCTGGCCGCGTAGTAGGCGCGACCGCCGAAGCCTCCATGCCAGCCGCACACGCGCAGCGGGTCGTCGCGGACGAGATCGATCCCCCCGGGGACGATGCCCGGCCCCTCGAACGTGGCGCGCGCCCGCAGCGGGCTCTGCTCGAGATCGTCGAGCTGGACGGTCGAGTGCGCGCTCGTCGACCGCAGGCGATGCCGCAGCTCGCGATCGCAGGCGTAGCCGCCGGTGCCCGGATCGATGAGCACGGGGACGCCGTCGATCGAGAGCACGATCGAGAGCAGGTCGTTGTGCCCGTGCGTCGGCAGCCACCCCTCGCCGGAACCTCGCGAGACCAGGAATCCCCGGAACGGCCCGGCGCGGAAGGGCACGGTGCCGGTGCCGCGATGCCTCCAGAAGCTCTTCTCCGCGGGATTGGGGGCGGGCCGCCCGCCGCCACCCTGCGGCCCGGGACGCGTCCCGACTCGGCGCGGCGCCCCCCGATTCCCCCCCCTCTCCGGAGGCGCCGCGCCGCCCGGTCCCGACGCCGGGGCCGCCGTCTCCGCGGCCTGCGCCGTGGCGCCCCCGGCGCCGAGCCACCAGGCCGACTCCTCCGTCTCCTCCGCGCCGCGCAGCGACGGTTCGCCCAGCACCGCGGCGGCGACCTGCAGGACGGCCCGCGGGTCGAGCGGGCGCCGCTGCGCATCGGGCAGCATCCCGAACGGGGGGAAGAAGGAGTCGTCGCCGTCGCCGATGAAGGGCAGTTCCTCGCCCAGCCGCGCATCGCGCAGATGCGCCGCCATCCGCAGCAGCGGCCGGCGCAGCTTCTCGGCCCGCTCCGCGCCCAGGGCCAGGCAGGCGACCATCCCCGCCTCCAGGGCGAAACGCTCGTAGGGCAGCGACCCTTCGGCGTGCGCGCCGCCGATCAACACCTGCTCCTGGAGACAGGCCTGCAGGCCGTTCGCAGCGAGATCGAGCCAGCGCGCGCCCGCGGGCGTGCCCGCGAAGAAGCGCCCCAGGACCGCCAGGCCGGCGTGATCGGCGAGCGTGTGATTCGTCGTGAAGCCGAGCCCGTGGCGCTCGAGGTGGTGTTCGAGGTAGAGGCCGTGCAGCGACAGCCAGCGAAGCAGCCGCGGGCGCTCCGCGGCCGCGAGCCCGGGCCCGCGCAGGTATTCCAGGGCGAAGACGACGTTGGCGGCGCGGATGGCGACCTCCATGCCGACGGCCCAGTGGATCCCGCGAAAGGGGGGACTGCCGCGCCGGAAGGCCTCGATGTGGCGCAGCAGCGCGTCCGCGCAGGGGTCGCCCTCCGGCGCGGCGGCGCCGCCCGGCGCGGCGCGCTCGGCCCGCGCCGCCATCGACGCCCTGGCCAGGAGAAGCGCGTGATGGAAGCGCGCCGGCTCCCACGTCATGCGCACGTCCCCCGGCCGGGCGGGTTGATCGAGGCGGATGAGGGCGTGCGGCCGGCGCGGCCAGGGCTTGGAGCGCAGGGGATCGCGGTGCCAGGCCCCGGGGTCGGCCAGCGCCCACTGGCGCCCGAAGCAGGAGAGGCGATCGGCGAGCGCATCGGCCGCGTCGGCGCGCGCCCTCGCGGGCCAGTCGGGGCGCCCGCGCACCCAATCGCCGAGTAGCGCGGCCGGCGGGCGCGGCAGCACGAGCCCCGTTGGCGAGGGCGCATCCCGCCCCTCGCCCGCCGCGGAGACGGCCGCGCGTGGGTCTTCCCCGAGGCGAGCCGCGAGGCGGACCCGTGGCGCCTTGGGGACGGACGGGCGCGCGCGGAAGGCCTGCAGCAGGCGGCCGTCGGCCGCGGTGTGGGCCGCCGCCCGCAGGTCGCGGACCAGGCGTCTTCGGGCGCGCGACCAGAGCGAGGGCTGCCTCATCGTCCTACCGTGCGCCCGTCTTCGCGCCGCCCGCGTCCGCTCACTTGCTCACGGCCCGGTCGACCACGAGGTAGATCGTGACGATCTGGGTCGTGACCTGGAGGATGTCCTTGAACAACGCCCAGTAGTGCCGCTCGGGCTTCTCCGGGACCCAGATCGTGTCGCCCGCCTCGAGCCGGTCGACCTCGCCGATCGAGATCCACTCGCCGGTCGAGGCGCGGATGACGCGCGTCCTGCCCCGGGCCGCTTTCTCCGCGAAGCCGCCCGCGCGGCGGATGTACTGCTCGGGCGTGAGGCCCGCCTCGAACATGATGTTCCCCGGCGACGCCACCATGCCGAGCACACTGACGAAGTCGCGCGTCTTCGGGATCACGATCAGGTCGCCGTGGCGCAGGAGCAGGTCCTGCTCGGCGTCGCCCGCGACCAGCAGGGCGTGGAAGTCGACGACCATCAACCCGCGGTTCTCCCGCGAGCGGAGCTTGAAGTACTCGTACTCGTCGAGCGTCATGTCGGCGGGCGGCACCGTCTTCAGGCGCTCGAACTCCCTGTCCTCCAGTCGGATCGCCTCACGCCGGACCAGCGTCGCCTCGCGCAGGAAGGCCTCGGGAGTGACGCCCCCGGCGCGGCGCAGGACCTCCGTCAGTTTGGTTTCGCCCTCGATGATCGTGTAGTTGCCCGGATAGACGACCTCGCCCTGGATCTCGATCAGCCGCCTGATGCGATACTCCGGGATCGCTCTCACGAAGACGATATCGTCGGGGCGCAGGAGGAAGTCGGGGTAGTCGAGGATCTCCTCGCCCTCGACCGTCAGCCGGCGCACGGGGAAGCGGCCGACGATCGGCGGCGCATGCACGGCGTCCTGCGCCCTGCCGGCCGTGATCCCGCCGTTGGCGACGGCGTAGAAGCGGACCGGGTGGCGGTCGGGACCCAGATAGCGGGCGATCTCCAGCGTGTCGGGGAAGGCGTCGGGGGCGAAGCCGCCGGCGACGCCGATCGCGTCGCTGAAACGGTCGCCCTCGAGGAACTCGAACCCCCCGCCCTCGTTGACCGCGCCCTGCACGGAGAAGCGGTGGCGAATGTAAGGAACATAGACGATGTCCCCCTCCCGCAGGCGAGGGTTGCCCTCCTGGACGCCACGGCGGCGGAAGGCGAAGAGGTCGGCCTGAGCGGGAGGTCCGGCGCCGCGGGTGATCGTGATGCTGCGCTGGCTGGCGCGGGGCAGGAAGTCGCCCGCCCAGCTCACCGCGGCCGAGACGCGGTCGACCGCCGTGGCCAGATAGGTCCCCGGATAGGCCACCTGACCCAGGACGTGGACCTGGAAGCGGCGCAGCCCGGCCAGCGCGATCGTGATCTCGACGTTGTGGAACTGGCGCAGCAACGCGGCGCGAATGCGCTCGCGCGCCTCGTCTAGCGCCAGCCCGTCGACCGGCACCTCCCCGACGGAGGGGACGATGACCGTTCCCTCGAGCGTCACCGGAAGCGTATAGCGGATCGGCTTCGCGCCCCAGACGGCGACCGCGAGGCTGTCGCCGGGGCCCAGGCGGTAGTCGGCTCCGGAGATGGCCTGTTCGAGGCCCTCTCCCGCGCCGGCCAGACGCGCCGCGGCCTGCTCGCGCGGCGGCGGCGCGTCGGCCGCCGGCGCGCACCGCGCCGACGGCGGCGCCAGGAGCAGGAGGAGGCCGGCCGCGGCGACGGCGACGCAGGCCGACCGCCGGCCGGCGATCGCCCCTCTCCGGAGGGCCGGGAGCCGGCCCGCCGAAGGAACCTGTTTGCGGACTGGGGATTGCACCATCACGCCGGGCAGTCTAGGGCCGCGCCGAAATCGGCGTCAATCGCCATTCCCGGCGCGCGGCAGACGAGCCCCGCTTGACGGTCGGGCCCCCATCCCGTGCAATGCAGGCGGTCGGACGGTCGCGCGTGCGCCGCCCGCACCAGCCTGGATGGACCGCCCCGGAGGCGTCGCGTGCCGTTCGTGACGACAGGACTGGATCGCCTCGTCGAGTCGCGCCCCCCGCTGCCGGGCCGGGGCCGCGCGGCGCTGCTCTGCAACGCCACGACGATATCCTCGCGGGGCGTGCCCACGGCCGAGGCGGCGGCGGGCTGCCCCGGGCTCCGCCTCGAGCGGATCTTCACGCCCCAGCACGGATTCGCGGCCGAGAAGCAGGACAACATGATCCCCTCTTCCGACGGGGTCCACGCCCGCCTGCGCGTGCCTTTGATCAGCCTCTACGGCGAGCAGCGCGAGCCCGACCCGGCCGCCTTCGACGGGCTAGACGCGCTGATCATCGACCTCCAGGACGTCGGCACGCGCGTCTACACCTTTCTGGTCACCGCGCTCTTTACGATCCGCGGCGCCCTCGCCCGCGGGGTGCCCGTGATCGTCCTCGATCGGCCCAATCCGATCGGCGGGGCGGTGGACGGCCCCGTTCTCGAGGAGGGCTTCCGCTCCTTCGTCGGGACCGCCGACACGCCGCTGCGGCACGGACTGACCGCGGCCGAGTATCTCCTCTACGGCTCCTGGCGCATGGGCCTGATCGCCGAGGAAGCTGCGCGCCGCGTCGCCGCCGGCGCCCGGCGCGCCGCGCGGGAGGGGCCGGACGGCGCCGGGAAGTCCGAACCCCGCGTCGGGGAGGCGCCGCTCTCCATCCTGCCGCTCGCCGGCTGGCGGCGCGACATGTACTTCGACGCCACGGGCCTGCTCTGGACCATGCCCTCGCCCAACATGCCCGCGCTGGAGACGGCGATCGTCTACCCGGGACAGGTCCTCCTGGAGGGCACGAATCTCTCCGAGGGACGCGGCACCACGAGGCCGTTCGAGATCTTCGGCGCGCCCTTCGTCGATCCGCCGGATGTGCTCTCGCGCCTGGGCGGGACGGCAGGCTGCTCCCCCCTCGCCGGTGCGCTCCTGCGCGAGGTCGCCTTCGAGCCGATGTTCCAGAAGCATGCCGACCGCACCTGCCGCGGGTTCCACATCCACGTGGTCGACCGGCCGGCATACGCCCCGGTGCGCTTCACCGTCTCGCTGCTGGCGGCGATCCGGCGCGCGCACGGCGACGCCTTCGCCTGGCGCGAACCCCCTTACGAGTACGAGTGGGAGCGCATGCCGATCGACCTCCTCTGCGGAACCGACCGTGTGCGCCGAGCCATCGACGGCGGCGCCGACTGCGCGGAGATCGCCGCCTCCTGGGAAGAGCCGCTGCGCGCCTATCGGGAGCGCGTCGGGCCGCTCCTGCTCTATGACGACTGAGCCGGCGGCCGCGCCCGCGCCCCGGCTGCGATCCGCCGCCGTCGCGTCGGGCCGGCTCGAGCCGGCGGCCGATGGTGGCTCGGGCCAACTCGATCGGGCGGCCGCGGGCGGCCGAGTGCCGGAAGGGAGCGGCCGGCCTGGGGGCGCCGGATGGGAGCGGCCGGCCTGGGGGCGCCGGATGGAGCGACCGGTTGATGCGTGACGGAAGGCGGACCGATGAGCGCCGGAAGGTGGGCGGGCGGATGAGCGCCGGAAGGTGGGCGGGTCGATGAGCGCCGGCGCCACGGTCGTCGACGTCCTGCTGCTCGCCGCCGGGTTCGGGACCCGGTTGCGTCCGCTGACGCTACAGCGCCCGAAGGCCCTGCTGCCGCTCCTCGGCCTCCCGCTCCTCGAACATCATCTCCGGCGCTTCCTCGACGACCCACTGGTCGGCCGCGTCGTCGTCAACGGCCACCACCTCGCCGATCAGCTCCAGGCCTTCATCGACGCCCACCCCCGCCGCGCGCGCCTCCGCTTCTCGCCCGAGCCGGCCATTCTCGGCACCGGCGGGGCGCTGGCCGGCGCGGCGGCGCTCCTCGCGAGCGATCCCCTTCTCGTGCAGAACGCCGACGCCCTCTTCCCCGTGCCGCCGGCAGAGGCGCTCGCCTTCCATCGCGCGCGCGGATGCCTGGCGACGATGATCCTGGCGCGCTCTCCCCTCTGGCCCAATGTGCAAGTGGAGGGGGACCGCGTGACGCGCATCGCGCGGGGAGAACGCCTGGACCAGGCTTTCACATTCACAGGCTGCTATCTCATCTCGAGGGACGCCACGGCGGCGATCCCCCGGCAGAGCTTCCACGACATCCGCGACACATTCGATCGCCTCATCGCCGTCGGCGACCTGGCCGCCTTCGTCTGGCCCGCGCAAGGGGAAGGGCCGCTGCTCGACGTCGGGACGCCCGAGGCCTACCTGGAAGCGCATCGCCTCTGCGCGGGCGGGGGCGCCCGCCGCTACGGGATCGCCTCGGCGGCCGCCGACGGTCCGCCGACGAAGCCTGCGCGGGCGAGCGGCGGCTACGGCTTCGTCGCCCCGAGCGCGATCGTCGGGGAGGGCTGCCGCATCGACGAGAGCCTCGTCCTCGACGGGGCGATCGTCGTCGCCGGCTCCGTGCTGCGCCGGGCGATCGTCGGCCCCGGCGCCCGCGCCGAGGGCTGGGTCGAGAACCGGGTCGTGACGACGCTCGGCGAGCGGCCGATCCAAGATGCCGACGAAGCGCTCGCCTCCTTCGCCCGCCGCGTGCTGGCCCTGTCGGCGGGACCGCCCGGCGAGGCGCGCGGCGGCGCCGACGCCCCTCCCGCCGAGGGAGGGGAGCCGCTGCTGACCCGACTGGCCGGGGACGGCTCGCCGCGGCGCATCTACCGCGCCCGCTTCCTGGGCGTGCGCGCCGTCGCCGTGGCCAACCCGCCGCCGCCGGCGCGCCCCCGCCCGGACGAGAACGAGGGGTTCCTGGCCGTCCGCGAGTATCTCGAGGGCCGCGGCGTGCGCGTCCCGCGCCTCTACGCCGCGGACCTGGACGCGGGCATGCTGCTGCTCGAGGATCTCGGCGATCTCCGCTTGTACGAGCGGGTGCAGGAGCTCGGCTGGGGGCGGAGGAGCTCGTCGGCGGCGCACGAGGAGAGTTATCGCCAGGCGATCCGCTTCCTGACGGCCATGCAGTCGCCCGGCCGGCCGCCGTTTAGTCTGGCCGCCGTGCCCAACCCGCCTTACACGGAGGGCTTCATCCTCGAGCACGAGGCCCGCTACTTCCACGATGAGCTCGTGCGCGGCTTCGCCGGGGTCGATCACGACTTCGGCGAGATCACCGGCGAGTGCCGCGCGCTGGCGCGCGCGGCCCTCTCGGGGATCGACCGGACCACGGGGATCGACCGGACCCGGCGGCCCGACGCCGAGGCCGGCGGATGCGGGGCCTGGAACGACCTCAACCACGCCGAGGCGATCCTGGCCGGACTCACCTTCATGCACCGCGACTACCAGTCCCGCAACTTGATGCTCGCCGCGGGCGGTCTGGCGGTGATCGACTTCCAGGGCGCGCGCTGGGGCCCGCCCGAGTACGATCTGGCGTCGCTTCTCTTCGACCCCTACGCGCGCATGCCCGGCGAGGTGCGCGAGCGGCTCATCCGATTCTACTGCGCCGCGGCGTCCGCCGCGGGCGTTCCGGGCATCCCGACCGAGCCGTCGGCGGCCTGGCGCGGGCGCCTGCTGGCCCACGCCGCCAACCGCCTCATGCAGGCGCTCGGCGCGTTCGCCAAACTCGGCGTCCGGCTCGGCCGGCCGGGATTCCGCGAGCACATTCCGGCGGCGCTCGAGGCGCTCGGGGACTGCCTCGAGCGCCTGGAGGCGCATCCGCGCCTGCTTCGGCTCGTCCGTGAGATCCGGCTGACGACCGCGCGGATGCTGTAGTCCCCGGCCGCCGGCGCGCCGCTCGGCCCGGCCCGCAGCCCCCGCGAGAACCCAAGCCGGCGGGGTGCGGAGAGGGGCCGCGGCGGACGGGCTCCGTCGCTTTCCCGCCGCCCCGTGGACATCACGCGGCTAACGCTCTTCTAGCGTCACCGCCCGGCGTCTCCTCGCGTCTCCGGGCTTCCCTGTCCGCGGGAATCGTGGATAATCCGCGCCGAGGCCGAGCGGAAACCTTGCGAGGGGTGCCATGCGAAGACCCCGCCGTCCCCACAAGAGAACCCACCCGCGAGCCGGGGCTCAGCTCCTCCTCGCCGCGACTCAGCTCCTCCTCGCCGCGACTCAGCTCCTCCTCGCCGCGACTCCGCTCCTCCTGGCCGCGATTCCGCTCCTCCTCGCCGCGGCGCCGCTCGTCTGCGCACCCGCGGCGGGCGACGGATCCTCCGCCGAAGCCTCCATCTCCGAGCCCGGCGCTTCCCCGCTCACGCTGCGCGCGGCGGTCCGCCGGGCGCTCGAGCGCAACCACGCCCTGGCCGCCGCCCGCCACGCCGAGGAGGCGGCCGTCTGGTCCCGCCGCCAGGCGCGCGCCCAGCTCCTCCCCACGATCACGCTGGAGTCGAGCTACACGCGCCTGGACGACGAGACCGTGGCTCGGGCCAACTTCTTCGGCCGCGAGATGACGATCTACCTGCCCGACAGCACGGGAACGCCCCGGCCCCACACGATCGCCATCCCGCAGAGCGTCTTCCGGGACGGCTATCAGACATCCATCCAGGCCCGGCTGCTGCTGCTCCACCCCGCGCTCTGGAACGGCGTCTCGATCGCCGGGGCGGCGCGCGACCTGGCCGCGGTGCAGCTCGAGAGCGCCCTCCAGGAGACCGCCCACGAGACGATCTGCGCCTTCGTCGAGCTGCTGCGGCTGCGCTCGCTCGCCGCGCTGCAGGAGCGATTCCTCGACCAATCCCGAGAGAATGTCGCCCTGGCCGAGCGGCTCTTCGCTCTGGGCCGCTACGCCGAGGCCGACGTCCTGCGCTGGCGGGTCGAGGAGGCCCGCCAGAGCGGGCTGCTCCAGCAGCAGGCCAGGGCGGCGAAGCTGGCCGCGATGGCCCTCGAGAACCTGCTCGCCGCCACGCCGGCGGGCCTCGTCGACGCCGACACGACGCTTCCCGGGCGCCTGGCGGCCGAGATCGCCGGGCTGCGCGGGATGGACGACGCGCAGTGGAGCGAGCTCCTCTCCCGTCCGCTCGATCGGCTCGTCGCCGCCCAGCCGCAGCTCGCGGCGCTCGACGGCACGGCCAGGATGGCCGAACTGCAGCATCGCCAGAGCGCGACCGCGATGCTGCCGAGCCTCGCCCTGGTGGGCTCCTACGGCTGGCAGAACAACGACACGCCGGCGCTCGACGGGGAGAAGGCCTGGGCGCTGACGGCCTCCCTCAGCCTGCCCCTGTTCAGCAGTTTCGCCCACTACTCCGGCTGGCAGGCGACCCGGCACAGGGCGCTGGAGACGCGCGCGACGGTCGACGCCGGCCGTCGCGGGGTCCTGCTGGCCGCCGAGGCGGCGCGCACGGCGCTGCGCAGCGCGGCCGAGCAGCTCCGCCTGTCCGAGGCGGGCCTCGGGAGCGCGCGCCGCAACCATGAGATCCAGCGCGGCAGCTACACGCTGGGGCGCTTGAGCAATCTGGAGTGGGTCGACGCCCATCTGCTCCTGCAGGCCGCGGAGCAGGCGCGCGCCTCGGCCTACTACGATCTCGTGCTCGCCGTCGCCGACTACCATCAAGCGCTAGGGGGCATCTTCACGCTCCTGGAGGAGTGACGCCGTGGACAGCCGGTCCCGCCCGATCCGATCTCCGCTCACGCCGCCCGCCGGCGGCGGCGCGGCGCGCCGCGCGATGCTCGCCGCCGCTCGCGCGCTCGCCGCAGCCCCACGCGCCACGCCCGCCTCCGCTCTCGCGCTCGCCGCGGCCCTCGTGCTCGCCGCCGCTCCGATCTCCTGCCGCAAGAGCGCTCCGCCCGCGGGCGAGGCGGCCGTGCCGGTCGAGGTCGAGGTCGTCGCGGCCGCCACGATCGACGAGACCACATCCCTCACCGGCGTGCTCGAAGCCTACCGGGCCGTCGATGTGGTCGCCGAGACCAGCGGCGCCGTCCGCTCGCTGGCCGCCGACGTCGGCGATCGCCTCGCCCGCGGCGCCCTGCTCGCCTCGCTCGACAAGGAGGTCGCCCGCGAGACCCTCCACCAGGCCGAGGCCGGGCTGCTCGCCGCCGAGGCCCGCCGGGAGGTCGCCCGCGCCGACTTCGACCGCGATTCGACGCTCTTCGCCGGCGGAGACATCTCGCCGGCGGCATTCGAGGGAGCGCGCCTCGGCCGCACCGCCGCCCGAGCGGATGCGCAGGCGGCGCGCGCGACCCGCGAGCTCGCCGCCCGCAACCTGCGCCAGACCGACATCCGCGCCCCATTCGCCGGGACGGTCTCGCGGCGCCACTGCGCGGTCGGCACCTTCGCCTCCCCGGGAATGCCTCTCTTCCGCCTGGTCGACATCGACTCGCTGCGGCTCGTGCTGAGCGTCGCCCAGAGCCACATCGCCCGCCTGGCGCCCGGCTCGCCGCTGGAGCTGGCCGTCGAGGCGCTCGCGGGAGCCCGCTTCCCGGCCCGCGTGCGCTCGCTCTCGCCCGAGGCCGACGCGCTCAGCCGCACCTTCCCGGTCGAGGCGGTCCTGGCGAATCCCCCCGGGGGGCCGCTGCGCGACGGGTTCATCGTGCGCGCCGAGTTGGTGCTCGACCGCCACGAGAGCGCGGTCGCCGTGCCGCGCGAGGCGATCCTGGGCGGCGACGACGGCCGCTTCGTCTTCGTCGTGCAGGACTCCCTCGCCCGCCGGCGCGCCGTCGCGACGGGCCCGCAGGTCGGCCGCCGCGTCCTCGTCGCCGCCGGCCTCGCACCCGGCGAGCGGCTGGTCGTCGCCGGCGCGCACAACCTGAAGGACGGCGCGCGCGTGCGCGTCGAGGCCGAGTCCCGCCCCGCTCCGGGGGGCGGCGCCCCGGCCCCGGGCGAAGGCGCGACCGGGGGCGCCGCCGCGGGGGAAGCCTCATGACCTCGCTGCCCCGCTTCTCCGTCGGCCAGCCGGTGCTGGTCAACCTGCTGATGCTCGGCATCGTGGCGGGCGGGCTCTTCTGTCTCTTCGAGATGCCCCAGGAGCTCAATCCGAACATCAGCTTCAACTGGGCCTTCGTGACCATCCCCTATCCGGGCGCCTCTCCGCAGGAGGCCGAGGATCTGGTGACGATCCCGGTCGAGAAGGAGCTCGACAAGATCGACAAGGTCTCGGAGATCCAGACGACATCGGGCGACGGTTTCGCCTTCTTCCTGGTCAAGTTCGAGGACATGTCGGCGAGTGAGTTCACGACCAAGCTCCAGGAAGTCCGCCTGCAGGTCGACAAGGCGGGGCTGCCGGAGGGCACGCGGGCGCCGATCGTCGAGGACTTCGGCTCCGACGACTTCCTCCCGGTCATCTCCGTCGCCATCACCTACGAGGACGACCCGGAGGCGGCCGCCGCCGTGGCCGACGACCTGGCGCGGGAGATCGAGCGGCTGGCGGATGTCGCCAAGATCCAGACCTCCGGCCTCGAGGAGCGGGAGATCTGGGTCGAGGTCGATCCGGTCCGTTTGACCGCCCGGCACCTGACCCTGGGATCGGTCATGCAGGCGCTCGCCCGGCGCAACCTGAACCTCCCCGGCGGCAACCTCGTCGTCGGCCGATCCGAGTTCCAGATCCGCGCGCTCGGCCGCTTCGAGTCGATCGACGAGATCGAATCGGTCGTCCTTCAGGCCGACCACCAGGGCCGTCTCGTCCGCCTCGGCGACGTGGCCGCGGTGCGCGCCGTGCGCGCGGAGTCCTCGGTGGTCTCGCGGCTCAACGCCCGCCCGGCGATGACCATCTCGGTCTCCAAGAAGGCCCGCGGCTCCACCTTCGCCGTCGTCGGCGGCGTCAAGGAGCTGGTCGAGCGCTTCCGCTCGAGCGCGCCCGGCGGCATCGAGTTCCGCACGACGATCGACACGACCCGCCACATCCGCGATATCCTCGGCGTCCTGCGCAACAACGCGCTGATCGGACTCCTGGTGATCTTCGCCCTCCTCTACGCCTTCCTCGGCCTGGGCAACGCGCTGCTGGCCGCCCTGGGGATCCCGATCTCGTTCCTGATCGCCTTCATCGTCATGTACCTGACCGGGAACACGATCAACGGCTCGAGCCTCTTCGCCATGATCATCGTCCTCGGCATCGTGGTCGACGAGGCGATCATCGTCCTGGAGAACGTCCACCGCCACCGGCAGCAGGGCCTGACGCTGCGCGAGGCGGCGATCCGCGGCACCGAGGAGGTCATCGGTCCGATCACCTCGGGCGTGCTGACCACCGTCGCCGCGTTCCTGCCGCTGATGCTCATTCCGGGCATCATGGGCAAGTTCATGCGCGTCGTGCCGATGGTCGTCTGCATCGCCCTCATCGCCTCCCTGTTCGAGGCCACGGTGCTCCTGCCTTCGCACATCCACGACTGGACGCGCCGCTCGCGCCACCACGCGAAGCCGGAACTGCCCCTCTACATCTGGCTGCGCGACCGCTACGAGCGCCGCCTGCGCGGCTGCCTGCGGCGGCGCTATGTGACGCTCGCCTCGGCCTTCGCGCTCTTCCTGGCCGCTGTCGCCGCCGTGCCGCTGGTCGGCGTCCAGATGTTCGGCGAGGAGGACCTTGACTACTTCACCGTGCTCGCCAAGCTCCCCGAGGGCACCTCGCTGACCGAAACCGACCGCGTGGTGTCCAAGATCGAGGCGGCGGCGCTCGGACTGCCCGCCGAGGAGCTTCGCCACGTCGAGGCCAACAGCGGCCTCTACCAGGGGCGCGACGAGTGGACGGTGCGCAGGAATGTCGGCCAGGTGATCGTCAACCTGGTCGACCGCCGGGAGCGGGATCGCCCCGTGGACGAGATCATCGCCGACCTGCGCGGGCGACTGGCGGACATCAGCGGCCTCGCCGCGCTCCACTTCGAGAAGCCCTCCGGCGGGCCGCCCGTGGGCAAGCCGATCAGCGTGCGCGTCAGCGGCAAGTACTTCGAGGAGCTCCGCGCGGCGGTCGCCGACCTGAAGGGCGCTCTGGCGGGGATCGACGGCGTGCAGGACGTCACCGACGACTTCCCCGAGGGGCGCCCGGAAGCGCGGGTGCGCATCGACGAGGAGCTCGCCGCCCTGCGCGGCCTCTCGGTCCAGGACATCGCCCTGGAGATCCGCACGGCGATCGCGGGCACGATCGCCACCACCTTCCGCGACGGCGACGAGGACATCGACATCGTCGTCCGGCTGCCGGAGGCGGGGCGGGGCTCGCTGGAGGACCTGGCCGACCTGCGCCTGATCGGCCCGCGGGGCGCCGCGGTCCCGCTCGCCGACGTCGCCTCCATCTCCGTCCAGCCCGCCGCGAGCGAGATCAAGCGGCGCAACCTGCAGCGCACGATCATCGTCGGCGCCGACATCGACAAGAGCCGGACCTCTGTGGACCGGGCCGTGAGCCAGA
>VGIY01000017.1 GCA_016867695.1 Candidatus Eiseniibacteriota bacterium
CCCGGGGCCAGCCCGCGCAGCACGAGCGCGCCCGCTAGCACCGAGCAGGCCTGGACGAGGAGGATGACCGCGAGCGCCCTCTTCCAGGAGCCGAAGACGAGCGCCAGACGGTGGGAGGGATGGTCGCACCCGCCGCGCCAGGGCGCTTCGCGGCGCCGCAGGCGGCCGAGGACGGCATGGACGGGATCGAGTAGCGGATAGCCGACGATGAGCGCCAGCGCCGCGGCGCGGGCGAGCAGTCCCCACGCGCTCCCGGCTCCCTCCCCCTTCTCCGCGACCGTCCCGGCGAGCTGCAGGCCGAGCAGGAGTCCCAGCAGAGCGCCCAGCGGCAGCGAGCCATGGTCGCCCAGGTAGGCGCGGGCCGGCGGCCGGTTCCAGATGAAGAAGCCGGCCAGCGCGCCCGAGGCCGCCAGTGCGAGCCCGGCGTGCGAGCCGCCGAAGGCCAGGGCGAGGAAGGCGAGGCATCCGGTGCCGGCGGCCAGGCCGTCGGCGTTGTCGGCCATGTTGAAGGCGTTGGCGAAGAAGGCGACGCCGAGGCTGCCCACGGCAACAAACATCCAGTGAACGAGTTCGCCAGCGTGGTTGAGAGATCGCCCGAAGGCGAGCTCGAGGGCCGCCCCGGCCGCGAGACACTCGATCAGGAGCCGCGGCGCCGGGGGCAGCGGGCGCAGATCGTCGATCAGCCCCAGGAGGGCGAACGCCAGCAGGAGTCCCGCGAGCGGCGCGAAGGTCCCGGAGGTCCCCGATCCGAGCCCTGAGGCGCCGCCCGCTGCCGCTTCGACCCTGGTGGCGCTCAGGAGGCCCGCCAGCCAGAGGGCCGCCCCCATCGCCGCCAGGACGGCCGCGCCTCCCAGCAGGGCGATCCTCTCCGTGCCCGCGCCGGGCGGGATGCGCGCCAGTCGGGGATGGCGGCGCGCCGTCCGGCGCGCCAGCGCCGTCAGGGCGAGCGAGAGGATCGCCGCGGCGAGCCAGATGGCGGCCTGGGCCGGGAGGAGGTGGAGGTCGATGGGACCGAGGGAGAGGAGCGGGCGAGCCTCGACGGGCGGCGTGTGGGGCACGACGGAGACCTCCGCGCGGGCGCCCGAGGCGGCTCCCTACGGCGCGCGCCCGCCCGCGGGCAGCGCCGCCCCGGGAGTCCGGGGCTCGCGCTCGTCGCCCTCGGCGCGCGCGGCGGCGATCGTCAGCCGCAGCAGCTCCTCGAGGCCGACGCGCGGCTCGTAGCCGACGAACGCGCGGATCTTCGCCAGCGACGGAACCCTGCGGCGGACGTCCTCGAAGCCGCCCCCCAGGGCGTGCGCGTAGGGCACGCGGACGATCGGCGAACGGCTCCCGGTGAGCGCCACGATCCGCTCCGCCAGGGCGCCGATGGCGATCTCCTCGTCGTTGCCGACGTTGAAGACCTCCCCGATCGAGCCGGGCGCCGCGAGCAGCATCAGCGTGCCGCGGACGACGTCGCCGACATGGGAGAAGCAGCGCGTCTGGCCGCCGTCGCCGAAGACCGTCAGCGGCGAGCCGCCGAGCGCCTGGCGGATGAAGGTCGGCAGCACCATGCCGTAGCGGTCGGTCTGGCGCGGCCCGCAGGTGTTGAAGCAGCGCACGACCGTGACCGGCAGGCCGCGCTCGCGGTGCCAGGCGAGCGCGAGCGTCTCGTCGAGCGCCTTGCCCGTCCCGTAGGACCAGCGGGCGACGCCGGGGGCCCCGAGCACCAAGTCGTCGCTCTCCTCCAGCACGCCCCCCCGCCCCTTGCCGTAGACCTCGGAGCTGGAGAAGAGGATCACCCGGCGCTTGCGGCGCGCCGCCTGCTCGAGCAGGGCGGCCGTGGCCTGCACGTTGTTGAGCAGGCTCTCGAGCGTGTGGGCCAGGATGCGGCGCACGCCGACGTGGGCGGCGAGGTGGAAGAGGGCGTCGGCCTCCTCGACGCAGGCGGCGCAGCGCGCGGTGTCGCGCACGTCGGCGCGCAGGAAGGCGAGGCGCGGATGGTCGAGCACGGCGGCGAGGTTCTCGGCGCGGCCGGTCGAGAGGTCGTCGAGGACGGCGACCGAGTCGCCGCGGGCGAGGAGCGCCTCGACGAGATGGGAGCCGATGAACCCGGCGCCGCCGGTGACCAGCACTCTCATCGCTCGCCCTCGCTGCGCCCGGCGCGTCGCCGCCGGGACCGGCCCGCCTTCGCCGCGCCCGGCCGCCGCGGCCCGCCCGCGCCGTGTACGACTACCGTCGCCGGCCGCCCGTCGGCGGGCGCCGCCCCGCGCTCAGGTCGCCGGACCTTCCCCCGGCTCCGGCCGGGCGTCAAGGAACTTGTAGTTGCGCTTGTAGAACTCGAGGAACTCCCCCGACTTGAGCGGGCGCCACCAGTCCTCGTGCTCCTGATACCAGCGCACGGTCGCCCGGATCCCCTCCTCGAAGGGCACGGCGGGCCGCCAGCCGGTGGCCTCGCGCAGCCGCCCCCAGTCGACCGCGTAGCGCCGATCGTGGCCCGGCCGGTCGACCACGTGCGCCACCAGCGTCGCGGGCTTCTCCAGCGCCCCGAGGACCAGCGCGGCGATCTCGAGCACGTCCTTCTCGTTGTCGGCGCCGACGTTGAAGACCTGCCCCTCGACGCCGGGGGCCTCCAGCAGCGCCAGCAGCGCCGAGCAGTGGTCGTCCACGTGGATCCAGTCGCGGCGGTTCCTGCCGCTGCCGTAGACGGGCAGCCGCTCCCCGGCGATGGCGTTCGTGGCGAAGAGCGGAATCAGCTTCTCGGGATACTGGTAGGGCCCGTAGTTGTTGCAGCAGCGGGTGATGACCACCGGCAGGCCGTAGGTGGCGAAGTAGGAGTAGGCGAGCCGGTCGCCCCCCGCCTTGCTGGCGGCGTAGGGGTTGCGCGGCAGCAGCGGCGCCTCCTCCCCGGCCGGGTCGCCGAGCACCTCGCCGTAGACCTCGTCGGTCGAGATCTGCACGAAGCGGCGCACGGGATGGCGCCGCGCCGCCTCGAGCAGCGTGTAGACGCCATACATGTCGGTCATCACGAACTGGCCCGGATCGCCGATCGAGCGATCGACGTGCGTCTCGGCGGCGAAGTTGAGGACCCAATCGAACCCGCCGGCGAAGAGCCTCTCGACCACCGCCGCGTCGCAGATGTCGCCGCGCACGAAGGCGTAGCCGGGCGTGCCCTCGAACTCGCTCAGGTTGGCCGGGTTCCCGGCGTAGGTGAGCTTGTCGAGCACGGTCACCGAGGCGCGCGGATGCCGCCGGCGCAGCGCGCGGACGAAGCTGCTGCCGATGAACCCGGCGCCGCCGGTGACGAGGTAGCGTTCGCCCGCCGCCTGCTTCCCGCTAGCCATCGCGGCGACTCCAGTCGTAGGGGATCTCCGAGCCGTGCGGCGCCAGACGGTACTCGTCGGGCCGCTCGTAGTCGTAGGGGCGATCGGGGACGTTGATCATGTAGGCCGCCTCGGGGCCGACGCACTTCATGCCGTGGCAGACCCCCGGGGGGATCTTCAGGAGCAGCGGATTGCGCTCGCCGACGAAGTACTCGGCCAGCTCCCCGCGCGTCGGCGAGTCGGCGCGCATGTCGTAGAGGACGATCTTGGCCATGCCGTGGACGACGGTCATCCGGTCGGTCTGCTCCTTGTGGTAGTGCCAACCCTTGACCACGCCCGGATAGGCCACGGTCAGGTAGACCTGCCCGAAGGGCTGGCCGAGCGGATCGTCGCCGCGCAGGATCTCCATCAGGAAGCCCCGCTCGTCGGGAATGACCCGCAGCGGCCGGGTGACGACGCCGGCGATCATGACACCCCTCCCTCTCCGTGCGCGGCGGGCGCGGACCCGCCGCGCTTGCGGGCGGCGGCCACTCCCCCGGTCGCCCGGCGCGGCCTCTTCGCGCCCTTCGTGCTCTTCACGCCCTTCGCGCCCTTCAGGCTCCTCGCAACCTTCGCGCTCTTCGCGCCCTTCAGGCTCCTCGCGACCTTCAGGCTCCTCGCGACCTTCACGCCCTTCGCGCCCTTCAGGCTCCTCGCGACCTTCACGCCCTTCGCGCCCTCCTCCCCGACCGGTCCGCCCGCCCGCGCGGAGCGCGCCACGGCCGGCCTCGCCTCCCGCGCGCCCGGCGCGGCGGCCGGCGCGCCGGAGCCGGCGCCCGCGGAGCGCGCCGCCGAGCGGCGCAGGAAGACGCCCCGCCCGACTCCGGCGTAGCGGAAGCCGATCGATTCCATCTGCTCCGGGTCGTAGATGTTGCGGCAGTCGAACAGGTTCGGCGTCCGCATCAGGCGGTGGATCCGGCGCATGTCGAGCATGCGCAGCTCATTCCACTCGGTCGCCAGGACGAGCAGATCCGCGTCGCGGGCCGCCTCGTAGGCGTTCCGGCAGTAGGCCACGTCCCGCAGGTGCAGCGCCGCCTGCTCCATCGCCACCGGATCGAAGGCGCTGACCTCCGCGCCGGCCCGCTGCAGCGCCGGCACGAGTTCGAGGGCGAAGGACTCGCGCATGTCGTCGGTCTGGGGCTTGAAGGAGAGCCCGAGCACCGCCGCCCGCCGGCCGCCCGAGCGGCGCAGCATCGTCACCGCGCGCTGCGCCATCTCCCGCCGCTGGCGGTCGTTGACGGCGATCGTCGCGTCCACGATGGAGAAGTCGAAGCCCGTCGCGTGGGAAAAGCTCGCCAGCGCCAGCGTGTCCTTGGGGAAGCAGGAGCCGCCGTACCCGGGGCCGGCGTGGAGGAACTTCGCTCCGATGCGCCGGTCGAGGCCCATGCCGCGGGCGACCACCTTGATGTCGGCCCCGACCCGTTCGCAGAGCAGCGCCATCTCGTTGATGTAGGAGATCTTCGTCGCCAGGAAGGCGTTGGCGGCGTACTTGATCAGCTCGGCCGACTCGACATTGGTCTTCACCATCGGCGTCTCGTTGAGGAAGAGCGGGCGGTAGATGTCGGCGAGCAGCCGCTCGGCCTTCGGCGTCCAGGTGCCGATGACGACGCGGTCGGGGCGCAGGAAGTCCTCGACCGCCGAGCCCTCGCGCAGGAACTCCGGGTTCGAGGCGACGTCGAAGGGCGCCTTCCCCTTGCGCCCGCGCTCGATGATCGCCTTCAGCTGCGCGCCGGTGCCGACCGGGACGGTGCTCTTCTGCACGATCAGCTTGTAGGAGGTCAGGTTGGCGGCGATCAGGCGGGCGACCTCGAAGACCTGGGAGAGATCGGCCTCTCCGCGAGCGTTGGAGGGGGTGCCGACGGCGATGAAGACGACGCGGCTGGCGCGGATCGCCTCGGCCACGCCGGTCGAGAAGCTCAGGCGCTTCTCGCGCATGTTGCGGTCGACGACCTCCGCCAGGCTGAACTCGTAGAAGGGGATCCGGCCACGGCTCAGCTGGCCGATCTTCTCGGCGTCCGAGTCGACGCAGACGACGCGATTGCCGAAGTCGGCCAGACAAGTGCCGGTGACCAGCCCGACGTACCCGGTCCCCACGACGCAGATGCTCTGCATGCCGCTCTCCCCTCGATCCGCCTCCCGGACTCCGAAAACCGTGGATGGTATCGCAGGGCGGCGGATCCGTCAAACGCCTCCCGCCGGCCCCCCGCCGCCCTGCGGCGCCCCGCGCAGAGGGCGCCCTCCGCTCCCGCGCGTTCCCGCTTCCGCGTTCCCGCTTCCGCGCGCTCCCGCTCCCGGCGCCGCCGCGCGCTCACTGGCTGGCGGCGCGACGGTACCCTATGCGCCGGTCGATGCCGCCTCGCCGGCGGCCCGATCGATCTCCTCGAGGATCGCCCGCGTCGCGGCGAGCGGATCGGGCGCGGCGGTGATCGGGCGGCCGACGACCAGCCAGCGCGAGCCGTTCCGCAGCGCGGTGCGCGGCGTGGCGATCCAGCGCTGGTCTCCGCGAGCGCTCCCCTCCGGGCGGATCCCGGGCGTGAGCAGCAGGAAGGAGGGGCCGCAGGCGCGGCGAACGGCGGCCGCCGCGGGCACCGGGCAGACGACGCCGTCGAGGCCGGCGTCGGCGGCGATCCGCGCGCGGCGGCCGACCTCCTGCGCCAGCGACGCCTCGTCGAGCGCGCCGCTCTCCCCTCCGGCGGCTTCCAGGCTGCGGGCGCTGGTGAGCACGGTGACGCCGAGCAGCTTCGGCCGCGCCTCGCCGCCGCGCTCATCGAGCGCGCGGCGGGCGGCGGCCAGCGCGTCGGCTCCGGCGGCGACGTGGATGTTGATCAGCGACGCGCCCAGTTCGGCGCCGCGCAGCGTCGCCCGGGCGACGGTGTTGGGGATGTCGTGGAACTTGAGATCGAGGAAGACGCGCCGGCCCGCCGCCGCGAGCGAGCGCACCGCCTCGGGACCCGCCGCGGCGAAGAGCTCGAGGCCCACCTTGTACCAGAGGACCTCGTCGCCCAGCCGGTCGACGAGCGCGAGCGCGGCCGGGAGATCCTCGAAGTCCAGCGCCACCACCAGCCTGTCTCGCGCCGTGAGCACGCCTCGCCTCCTTCGCCGTCCCGGCGCTCGCCGGCCGCGCCTGCGGCGCTCCGGCGCCCGGACGGCGTCCCTCACCCCCCCGCGCAGGCGGCCGGGCGCAGCCGCCCGACGATCTCGCCGATGCTCCCGACCCCCCGGGCGCGGCAGAGCTCGCCCAGGCCGCGCGCCACGGCGGCGGCGCGGCGCGGGTCGCGCATCTGCCCCGTGCCCACCTGGATCGCCCCCGCGCCCGCGAGCATGAACTCCCAGGCGTCGCGCGCCGTGAGGATGCCCCCCGCCCCGATCAACGGGCCCGGCAGCGCGCGGGCCAGCTCCCAGACCTTGTGCAGCGCCAGCGGGCGGATGGCGGGGCCGGAGAGCCCCGCGCCGCCGCGATGGAAGAGCGGCCGCTCCGCGTCGATGTCGATGGCCAGGCCGAGGAAGGTGTTGACCGCGGTCAGCCCGTCGGCGCCCGCCTCGAGGCAGGCCCGCCCGATCTCGACGATGTCGGTCACGTTGGGGCTCAGCTTGACGAAGAGCGGCCGGCGCGTCTCGCCGCGCACGGCGCGGACGACCTCGCCCGCCCCCAGCGGGCAGCGGCCGAAGGCGAGGCCGCCGCGGGCGATGTTGGGGCAGGAGATGTTGATCTCGTAGGCGTCGCAGCCCCCCGCCTCGAGCGCCCGCACGGCCGCGGCGTACTCGTGCGTCCGGTTGCCCCCCACGCTGGCGATGATCCGCGGCCCCAGCGCGCGCAGCGCCGGCATGCGCTCGGAGAGGAAGCGGGCGACGCCGATGTTCTGCAGGCCGATCGAGTTGAGCATCCCCGCCGGCGTCTCGTGCAGCCGCGGCGGCGGGTTGCCCGGGCGCGGCTCGAGCGTCAGCGTCTTGGTCACGATCGCGCCGAGCTG
The DNA here is from genome assembly GCA_016867695.1 of Candidatus Eiseniibacteriota bacterium. Classification (GTDB taxonomy): domain Bacteria; phylum Eisenbacteria; class RBG-16-71-46; order CAIMUX01; family WJJG01; genus VGIY01. The sequence goes on from VGIY01000017.1 coordinate 7,310, forward strand.
CGCGGTTCCGGTCAGATCGGGCCACTCGTCGCCGTAGCCGAAGGTGCCCGAGGCGTTCATCACCGGGTTGCTCAGCTCGAGCGGGCCGAGCCGGACGCGCAGATCGGGAGTCGGCCCGGGGTCCACGTCAGGCCTCCCCGCCGCAACCCGGCTCGAGCGGCGCCGCCGGCGCGCCCCAGCGACCCCAGTCGAGCGCCTGCGCCGGCAGCACGGCGCCGTCCCGACAGGCCCAGAGATAGCCGCCGGGCGGGTCGGCGGCGGGCACCGCGCAGCCTCCGCAGGTGCCCAGGCCGCAACCGAAGTTCTCCTCGATCGACACCCAGCAGGGCAGCCCGCGCTCCTCAGCCCAGGCCGCGAGCGCGGCGAGCATGCCGTGCGGGCCGCAGGCGAGGATCGTCCCCGTGCGCGGCGCAGCCTGGGCCAGCAGGTCGAGCACGCTGCCGCGCAGCCCGAGAGAGCCGTCGTCGGTCGACCGGTGGACGGGGGGGCCTGGGATCCGCTCCGCGGGCGGCGCCTCGGCCGCGGTGCGCGTGCCGTGGAAGATCTCGAAGGCCCGTTTGGCGCGGGCGAGCTCGGCGGCGGCGAAGAGCAGGGGGGCGATGCCCCGCCCACCGCCGACGAGGAGGAACGGCTCCGCGGCCTCCGGGGCGAGCGGGAAGGCTGTCCCCAGGGGACCGAGCAGGTCGATCGACTCTCCCGGCCGCGCCTCGGCCAGGCGCCGCGTGACTCGCCCGACCGGCGCGTAGAGCAGCGCCAGGCGCGCGTGAGCGCCGGCGCGCTCGAAGCCCGAGACGCTGAAGGGGCGCCGCGCGAGGCCCGAGCCGCAGCACCCCGGCTCCGTCTCCCGCAGGGGCGGGTCGAGCGCGAGCGACACGTACTGGCCCGGCAGCGGCGGGCCCCAATCGCCCGGCAGCGCGAGGTCGATCCAGCGGATGCCGGAGGCCAGCGCGCGGTTGGCGATGATGCCGGCCGGCTCGATTCGCGGCGGCGCGGGAAGGGCCGCGGCGCCTTCCGATGGGACAGCGGGGCGGAGAGCGCCACCAGGGGCCGCGGCCCGCATCCCGCGAGGCTCGCCGTTCACCGCGGCTCTCCCGCGCCCGGGCCGGTCGGCGCTTCCGGCGGGGGCTCGTTCAGCGAGTCCGGCTCCGCCTCGATCAGCGGCGGAGGTTCGGGCGCGCCGGCCGGTGGCGGCGTTCCTCCGGGCGTTCCGCCCGCCGCCGGTCCCGCCGTCCCGCCCGCGGAGCCCTCCGGGATGCGTCCCCGCGGCCCGCTTTCCGGCCCTCCTCCACCGTCCGGCACGCGTCCCCGCGGCCCGCTTCCCAGCCCCTCTCCCCCATCCGGCACGCGCCCCCTCGGCGCGGCCTCCGGCCTCTGCGGCGGCACCCGCGAACCCGGCCCCTCCGGTCGCGCGCCGAGCGAATCGCCCGCGGCGGCGCCGAGCGAGTCCCCCGCGGCGGCGGCCAGCGAATCCCCCGCGGCGGCGGCCAGCGAATCCCCCGCGGCGGCGGCCGGCGAGTCGGCCGCCGCCCGGAGCGCGGCGAGCGAATCGGCCCGCGCGGCGGCCAGCGAATCGCGCAACGCCTGAAGCGCGGCCAGGGAATCGGCCATCGCCTGCGCCGCGGCCAGCGAGTCGGCCGCGGCCAGCGAGTCGCGCAGCGCCGCCTCGCGACGCGCCCGCCGGATTGCCGTGCGCAGCGGCCCGAGCAGCGAGTCGGGCTCTCCGCGGTCGGCGAGCAGGCGGACGGCCCCCTCCGCCTGGGGCTCGGCCGGGTGCCCCGCGGCCAGATCCAGCAGCAGCCCGCGAGCCTCGCCGAGCGTGTCGAGGTCCGGGTGCTCGAAGTAGATCCAGGCCCGCGCGAAGGCGGCGCGCAGGGCCGCCGGGGTCCCCGGGTAGTCGCGGGCGACGTCGGCGTAGCGGCCGGCGGCGCCGGCGCGGTCCTCGTTGTCGAAGAGGGTGAATTCCGCGACCCGCAGCGCGGCTTGCGCCCGCTGGTTCAGATCGCTCTCCTCGGATCCGTCCTGGGCCTGCATCTGGACGAGGTAGTTCAGGTTCTCCAGCCGCCGGGCGGCCTGGTCCTTGAAGACCGAGCGGGTGCGGCTCGCCGCGGCCGCCTGGTAGGCGACCCGCGCCGCCTCGTAGTCCTTGAGATGGACCTCATTGGTGTAGCCGATCTGGAACTGGGCCTCGGCCCCTTCCGTGCGGCTCTCGAAGCTGGCAACGACGCTGCTCAGGTGCTCGATCGCCCGGAGGTGGTCGCCGCCGCGGTTGCGCGCCTCGGCCATGGCCAGCCAGATGCGCGCCGCCGACTCGTTGCGCTCCGGATCCGGGGGCAGGATGCGCTCGTAGAGCGCGAGCGCCTCCTCCGGCGTGCCCATGCGCACCATGCTGGCCCCGGCGTCGAGCTGCGCCTCGATGTAGACGGCGTCGTCGCGGGTCGTGCGCGCCAGCTCCCCGTAGGCGATCAGCGCGCTGTCGTAGCGGGCGGCGTCGAAGTGGATGCCGCCGACGCGATCTAGCGCCTTCTCGCGCAGGCGGCTGTGGCGGAACTCCTCGAGCAGCCGGGCGTAGTGGCGCAGCGCCCCGGCCCGGTCCCCCTCGGCCTCGCGCTCCGCGGCCCGCAGCATGAGGATCTCGTCGCGGCGCGGGAAGCGGGGATGGTCGCGCAGGAGGCTCTCGAAGGCGTCGTTGGCCGCCGCGTGGTTGCGCAGCTCGTGGTAGCAGAGGCCGATGTAGAAGAGCGCCTCGGCGGCGTGTCGCGACTGCGGGAAGTTGATCCGCAGCTCGTTGAACTTGCCGATGGCCGTCTCGTAGTCCCGCTTGCCGTAGTAGCTGGCGCCCATGAGCAGGAGGGCGTCGTCGATCCCCGCGCGCCAGCCGCCGCCGTGCTGGACGATGACCTTGGCCGCCTTCTCGATCGCCTTGTCGTAGAACTTGATCGCCTCGGGCGGCAGGCGTTCGGTCTTGCTCGCCTGCTCGATCTTCTGCGCCCGGGCGTAGTGCTTCTTGGCGTAGTAGAAGGTGTTGTAGTAGGCGCAGCCGCCGACCAGCAGGAGGAGCAGCGCTCCCCCGCCGAGCGCGCGCCCCGCGCGCCCCCGGCCGCGACGCCGCGGGCGCCTCAGGGAAGGCGCGACAGGAGTCGTTCCGACGGGCAAAACTCGACGCCCTCCTCGTGGGTCAGCTTTCCCGAGCAGACCGTCAGCCGCGCGCGCCCGCGCAGCGACCAGCCCCGGAAGGGGCAGTTGCGCGCCCGCGAGGCGAAGGCGCCCGGATCGACCGTCCAGGACGCGTCGCCGTCGAAGACGGTCAGGTCGGCGTCCTCCCCCAGGCGGATGCGCCCGCCGCCCCAGCCCATGACCGCCGCCGGCCCCGCCGACAGCAGGCGCACGACGCGGGGCAGGTCGAACCCCTCCCGATGGTGGAGGACTTCGAGGGTCACCCCCAGCGCCGTCTCCATGCCGATCATACCCGCGGGGGTCGCCTCGAGCTCCTGTTCCTTGTCGATTTCCGTGTGCGGGGCGTGGTCGGTGGCCACGGCGTCGAGGGTGCCGTCCCGCAGCCCGGCGATGACCGCCGCGCGGTCGTCCTCGGAGCGCAGCGGGGGGTTGACCCGGTAGACGCTGTCGTAGGTCTTCAGGGCCTCGTCGGTCAGGGCGATGTAGTGCGGCGCCGTCTCGGCCGTCACCGCGACGCCGCGCCGCTTCGCCGCGCGGATCGTCTCCACCGCCTCGGCGGTGCTGACGTGGGCGACGTGCAGCCGCGCCCCGGTCAGCTCCGCCAGGCGCACGTCGCGGGCGACGGCGATCCCCTCGGCGGCGGCGGGGATGCCGCGCAGGCCGAGCAGGGTCGACCAGTAGCCCTCGTGCATCACCCCGCCCCGCGAGAGCGCCGGCTCCTCGGCGTGGGTGACGACGAGGAGCCCCCAGGTCCGGGCGTACTCGAGGACGCGCCGCATGACGCGCGCGTCGGCCACCGGGCTGCCGTCGTCGGAGACGGCCAGCACGCCCGCCTCGCGCAGCTCGCCCATGTCGGTCAGTTCGGCGCCGGCGCGCCCGCGGGTCGCCGCCGCGACCGGGAAGACCCGGGCGAGGCCGCAGGCGCGGGCCTGCCGGAGGACGAACTCGACGGCGGCGCGCGTGTCGAGCGGCGGGTCGGTGTTCGGCATGCAGGCGACGCGGGTGAAGCCCCCCAGGGCCGCCGCGCGCGAGCCGGTGGCGATCGTCTCGGCGTCCTCGCGCCCCGGCTCGCGCAGGTGCACGTGCAGGTCGCCGAAGCCGGGGGCGAGGACCAGCCCGCGCAGCTCGACGGCGAGGTCCGCCTCGCGGTGGATCGCCGGCGCGACCAGCTCGACCCGGCCGCGGCGCAGGAAGGCGTCGCCCGGGCCGTCCAGCCCCGCCTCCGGGTCGACGATGCGCCCCCCGCGCAGGAGGATCGTCTCGGCCTTCTCCCAGAGGACCTTCGCTTCGGGCGTGATCGCCATGCCTGCCTCCTAGCGCCCCGCCGGGTGGGCGGCGGGAATCACCGGCGTCATGCCGACCGGCTCCGGCGGCGACCCGCCGCTGACGAGGTAGAGCACGGCCATGCGCACCGCGACTCCGTTGGCCACCTGCTCGAGGATCACCGACTGCGGGCCGTCGGCGACGTCCTGCTGGATCTCGACCCCGCGGTTCATCGGCCCCGGGTGCATGATCAGGGCGTCGGCGGCCGCCAGCCGGGCCCGCTCGCGGTCGAGGCCGTAGGCCATCGCGTACTCGCGCAGCGAGGGCAGGAAGCCCCCCTTCTGGCGCTCCAGCTGCAGCCTCAGGAGGTAGATCACATCGGCGTCGCGCAGGCCCGAGGCCAGGTCGGTCTCCACGCGCACGCCCATCCTCTCGATCCCCTCGGGGAGCAGCGTCCGCGGCGCGACCAGGCACACCTCGGCGCCGAGGCGGGTCAGCCCCCAGATGTTCGAGCGGGCCACGCGGCTATGGAGGATGTCGCCGACGATGGCGACCTTCAGGCCGGCGATGCGCCCCTTGCGCTCGCGGATCGTGTAGAAGTCGAGCAGCGCCTGGGTCGGGTGCTCGTGCTGGCCGTCGCCGGCGTTGATCACCCGCGCGACTAGGTGCCGCGCCAGGTAGGCGGCCGCGCCCGAGGCCCAGTGGCGGATGACGACGATGTCGACCTTCATCGCCTCGATGTTGCGGATCGTGTCGCGCAGCGACTCGCCCTTGCTGACGGAGGAGCCGGAGACGGCGAAGTTGACCGAGTCGGCGCTGAGGCGCTTCTCGGCCAGCTCGAAGGAGAGGCGCGTGCGCGTGCTCGACTCGTAGAAGGCGTTGCAGATCGTGATCCCGCGCAGCGCCGGGACCTTCTTGATCGGCCGGTCGAGGATCTCGCGGAAGGAGCGCGCCGTGTCGAGCAGCGTCAGGATCTCCTCGGCCGAGAGCTCCTGGATTCCGAGCAGGTGCTGGAGGGCCATGGCCTCATCTCCCCGGCCGCCGGCGCGCCGGCGGGGGCGCGGAGCGCTCCCCGCGCCGGGCGGGCGTCTCAGTGATCCGCATTCGAGCCGTCAGCGGCGACCTCCTCGATCGTCACCGCGTCCTCGCCGTCGGTCTCCTCGAGGTAGACCTTGACGATCTCGCGGCTCGAGGTGGGCAGGTTCTTGCCGACGAAGTCGGCGCGGATGGGCAGCTCGCGGTGGCCGCGATCGACGAGCACGGCGAGCTGGATCGTCCGCGGGCGCCCGAAGTCGATGAGCGCGTCGAGCGCGGCGCGCACGGTGCGCCCGGTGAAGAGGACGTCGTCGACGAGCACGACGACGGCGTTCTCGACCGAGACGGGGATCTCCGTCGACTCGACCCGCGGCTGCGGGGCGATCTTGTGCACGTCGTCCCGGTAGAGGGTGATGTCGAGGAGACCCAGGGGCACCTCCTCCCCCTCGATGGAGAGGATGTGGCGGCGGATGCGCTCGGCCAGCGGCACGCCCCGCTTGCGGATGCCCACCAGGACGAGCCCGGCCGTGCCGCTGTTGGCCTCGACGATCTCGTGGGCCAGGCGCACGATCGCCCGGCGCATCTCGTCGGCGTTCATGATCTCGGCTTTGCGGATCAGGTTCATGCGGCCTCCGGGGGAGCGGCGGGGGGAACGGACGCGCGGGGGGCAACAGGGGCGGGACGCGGGCCCGGAGGGGTTCCCCGGCCGAGGCCGCCGACACGGGCTCGACGGCGCGCCGTGCGCGCCAGCCCGCCTGCGTCGCTACCACCTCGCGGCCGCTTCACCTTACTGACCTCGCGGGATCAATTTAAAGGGAGCGTGGTCTGGATCGGGCGGGACCGTAGCACGAGCGGCGCGGCGGAGGCAAGGCCCGGGCGCGGGGGTGTGGACGCGGGGGCCTGGACGCGGGGCCCTGGACGCGGGGGCCTGGACGCGAGGGCGCGGATGCGGGGGTGCGGACGCGGGGGTCGTCCCGGCCGGCCCGCAACGGTCGATCCGCCTCAGCCCAGGCTCTCGTAGCCCCTGGCGGTGCGGCGATGGAAGCCGCTGCAGACGATCGGCGAGCCCTCCAGGAGCGCCCGCACGGCGGGGAGGTCCTGGCAGTCGCAGGCGAGGGCCATGCCGCAGTCGGAGCTGAGCTGGCGCGGCGTGGGGATCATGTCGCAGCCGATGCCGGCGGCGATCAGCCTGCGCTCGGCGGCCACGACGTCGTGGATCGAGGGCATGAGGACGACGCAGCCTCGCGGCGCGCTCATCGCCGCGCCTCGGCGGCGATCTCCGCGACGGCCGCCGCGGCGCGGCGGACGTCCCCGGGCTCGGTCAGCGGGCCGGCCGAAAGCCTCACCGCCCCGTCCGGAAAACTGCCCATCGTCCGATGCGCCTCCGGCGCGCAGTGGAGCCCCGCGCGGGTCATGACTCCGCAGCGCCGGTCGAGCTCGAAGGCCAGCTCGCTCGGCGTCAGTCCGGCGACCCTAATCGACACCGTGGGCAGGCGATCCTCGAGATCCGCGCCCCCGACGAAGGTCAAACCCTCCACGGCCCGCAGCCCGCCGACCATCTCCGCCAGCAGCCCGCGCCCCCGCTCGCGCTCCGCGGCGAGCCCGCGGGCGGCGACGAACTCCGCCCCCGCGCCCAGCCCGGCGAGCCCCGGGCCGTTGGGCGTGCCGCTCTCGAAGCGGTCGGGCAGGATCGCCGGCTGGGCGTCGGAGTCCGAGCCGGAGCCCGTTCCGCCCTGCAGCAGCGGCTCGATCTCGATCCCCGGGCGGATGTAGAGCCCTCCGGTGCCCTGCGGCCCGAGCAGCGACTTGTGGCCGGTGAAGGCGAGCAGATCGATCCCCAGCGCCTCGGCCTCGATCGGCACGGCGCCGGCCGTCTGCGCCGCGTCGACGAGCAGCGCCACGGCGCCGATCGCCCGGCGGATCTCCGCCAGCGGAGCGATCCGGCCGTTGACGTTCGAGCCGTGGTTGACGGCGACGAGCCGCGTCCGGGGCCGCAGCGCGGCGCGCAGCGCGCCGGGATCCAGCCGCCCCTGCGGGTCGGCGCAGACGATGTCGACCTCGATCCCGCGCGTCTCGCGCAGGCGCCGCAACGGACGCATGACCGAATTGTGCTCGAGCGAGGTCGTGACCACGTGGTCGCCCGGGGCGAGGAAGCCCGCCAGCGCCAGGTTGAGCGCGCCCGTCGCGTTGGCCGTGAAGACGACCCGGCGCTGGTCGGCAACGCCGAGGAGCTCCGCCACCGCCGCCCGCGCGGTGAAGACGACGCGCGCCGCCTCGGCCGAGAGGCGATGCCCCGAGCGCCCCGGGTTGGCGCCGACGGCGGTCAGGAAGCGCTCCACGGCCGCGACGACCGCCGGCGGCTTGGGAAACGAGGTGGCGGCGTTGTCGAGGTAGATCATCGCCTCTCCCCCGGCGGCGCTCACGGCCGGATCACCCGGTCGGCCGCCGTCAGCAGCGACACGACCTCGAACATGTTCGTCACCTCGCCGACGGCCAGCCGATCCTTGAGGCGATGGAAGTCGAGGCAGGTGCCGCAGGAGAGCAGGCGCACGCCCCGCTCGGCCAGCCCCCGCAGGTCGTCGAGGAGCGGCGAACCGTCGGTCGTCAGCCGCACGCCGTCGTTGATGAAGAGGATCGCCTGCGGCAGCGGGGCGACCTCCGGCATCGTCTTCACGAACGCGCGCATGAGCAGCGCGCCGAGCTGCGGATCGCCGGCGCCGAACTCCGCGCCGCTCAGCAGGACGACGACGCTTCGCGCCTCGCCCTCCGCGGCCCCCGCCGCCAGGTCCACGGCCGCGCCCTCGGCGACGGCTTCCGCTCCTCGTGCGGCGGCGATCCCCCCGGCGCTCTTCGCGGCGGTCCACGCCCCGCTCTCCGCGGCGCCGCCCGAGGGCGCGGCGATGAGCAGGTGGATCTCCCGCCCCGAGCGACGTTCGGCCCGCACCGTCCGTCCCAGGCTGCGCGCCAGGCGGGTCACATTCTCGCCCGCGGCGTCGTTGTCGACGATCACCCGCAGCGGGGCCGGCGGCTCCTGGAGCAGGATCCGCCGCGTCTCGACGACCGGCTGGGGACAGGGCTTCCCCCGCGCGTCCAGCGTGCGCTCGTTCATCGGAGCCTCCCGTCGTTCTCGAAGCCCGCCGCCGGGGGCAGTGCCGCGGCGTGGACGGATCCGGGGTCACCGGGCCGTGCGGGCCGGCCGGAGGCTCGGGCGCGAGGGGTGCGCAGCACAGGCGCGCCGGCGGTCAGGAGGATCCGGAGCGGCGAACTCCGGCCCCGGTCCTCTCCGCCTGCGCCGAGCCGGACGGCCCGAGGAGCGCGAGACCGCGCTCCGCGCGGCGCGCTCAGCAGCGCAGGCGGCGATGGTTCCGTGGCCCGGACATACGCCATGCCTCCAGGTCGGACTCCGGGGGACCCTCCCGCCGGAGCCGCGGATCATACCCGGCGTGTTCCGGAAGCGTCAACGCGCCTCTTGGCGCGATCGGCAACCGTCAGGTCGGGGAACACCTCGCCAACGCCCCGCCAGCCGCCTCTTCGCGCGATCGGCGTCCGCCATCGAGCGGCGCGCCTCGCCGGCGCCGGCAACGCGATCGTTCCGCCTCACCTGAGCAGGAGAAACCTCGCCGACACGATCTCCCCCTCGGCCCGCAGCCGGGCGAAGTAGACGCCCGGGGCGGCGGGGCGGCCCGCGTCGTCGCGCCCCGACCAGACGGCCTCGCGGCGCCCCGGCGGCAGGAGTTCCTCGAGCAGCGTCGCCACTCGTCGGCCGCCCGCGTCATGGATCGTCAGCCGGGCGATCGACGCGCCGGGCAGCGCGAGGGCGAGGGCCACGCGGCCGGGCATGGGGTGCGCTCCGGCCACGCCCAGCGACGCCCGCACCGGCCTTGCCCACGGCGGCGCGGGACCGTCGGTCGTCCCCTCGCCCAGCCAGCGAGCGATGTAGAACGATGGGCGCGTGCCCGCCGAGGTGAACCAGCCGCCGGCGTAGAGGTCCCCCCCATGTTCCCGGAGCGCCAGCGTCCAGAGGTCGAACCCGTTCTCGAACGCGCTCCAGGATGCCCCGTCCCAGCGGGCGATGTAAGCGGCGGGTTCCCCGCCCGCGGTGACGAACTCGCCTCCGGCGACCAGTTCCCCGGCGAATGTCCCCAGGGCGTGTACCCAGTGGCCGACGCCGTCGCCCAACGGGTGCCATCCGGTTCCGTCCCAGCGGGCGACGAAGGCGGCGGGCTGCCCGCCCGCGGTCTCGAACATGCCGCCGGCGAAGAGGTCGCCGTCGTGCACGGCGAGGGCCCGCACGCTCGGCCACGGCCCGCCGCTCAGGCCCGACCCCAGAGGCTGCCAGCTCGAGCCGCTCCAGCGGGCGATGTGCGCCAACGGCGTCGCGCCCGAGGCGGTGAAGTCCCCCGCGGCGATCAGCTCCCCATTGTGGAGGGCGAGCGCGTGGACGCGGTCGTTCAGCCCCTGGCCGAGCGGCTGCCAGGTCGCGCCGTTCCAGCGGGCGATGTTGTCGGCCCCGATCGGACCCGCCGTGGTGAAGTAGCCGCCGACGTACAACCAGCCATCCTCGCCGACCGCGAGGGCGTGCGCGGTCGGCGTTCAGCAACCGCCTACTCCGCCGCCGGCGGATTGCCACCCCCCTTGCGGCGTCCAGCGCGCCAGCCCTCCCTGGGCGCTGAGCGTGCCGCCGGCGACGAGGCCCCCGCCGTAGGCGACCAGCGACATGACGTCCATGTCCAGCCCCTCGCCGAAGGGCTCCCAGCCGCTCGCCCCCAGCCGCGCGACGCGGCCCGCGGGCACGCCGCCGGCGTGGACGAAGGAGCCCGCGGCGACGAGATCCCCCTCGAACTCGGCGAAGGCGAGCACGCGGTCGTCCACGCCGCGGCCCTCGCCGCAGGCGCCCCATCCGGATCCGTTCCAGACGGCGATGCGCGCCGCGAAGCTCTCCCCCGCGTGCCAGAAGGAGCCGCCGGCGAAGACGAGACCGCCGTCGCCGAGAACCGACAGGACGGGGCCGTCCACGCCGGCGCCCAGCGCGTCCAGGCTCTCGCCGTCCCAGCGGCCGAGGTAGTCGCAGGGCGAACCGCCGACCGTGCTGAAGTAGCCGCCGACGAGGAGCCCACCGGCGCCCGCGCCCAGGCAGCGCACGGCCGCGCCGAGTTGCACGGGGAAGGGCGCCCAGCCGTCGCCGTCCCACGAGGCGATGAAGGGCGAGGGCTGCCCGCCCGCCGAGGCGAAGAGGCCGCCGGCGAAGAGCCGCCCCTCCCACTCGGCCAGGGCGTAGACCCAGTTGTCGACGCCGGCGCCGAAGGCGTGCCAGCTCGATCCGTCCCAGCGGGCGATGTGGTCGACCGCCACGCCTCCGGCGGAGGTGAACTTGCCGGCGGCGACGAGGTCCCCCGCGTAGCTGGCCAGCGCGTAGACGGTGCGATTGACGCCGGCAGAGCTGAGCATGCTCCAGGCGGTGCCGTTCCAGGCGGCGATGCGCCGCGCCGAGATCCCCCCCGCGTTGAGGAAGTCGCCGCCCGCGTAGAGCAGGCCCTCGTGCACGTGCAGGCTGAGGATGCGGTCTCCCGCGCCGCTGCCCAGCGGCCGCCAGCTCGTTCCGTTCCAGGCGGCGATGTTCGCCGCCGCCGATCCCCCCGCCTGGGAGAAGGCGCCGCCGACGATAAGCTCGCCGTCGTAGACGGCGAGCG
>VGIY01000018.1 GCA_016867695.1 Candidatus Eiseniibacteriota bacterium
TGGGCAGCGTGTCCGCGGACAGGGACTGCGCCGCCAGGACGGGCCGATCGGCGCACGAGGTGGAGAGGGGGACGAGCGGGATCCGCCGGCGCGCGGCGGGCGAGTTCACGGTCTCCGGAAATGCGGCCTCCATCGCCTGGAGCACCCGGGCGACGGCGCCGTCAGGTGGAACGGTCGCCGGCCCGCCCCGCCCCTCGCTCCCTTGAGAGCCGGCACGGTCGGCCAGCGCGGACTCGACGAGCAGCGCGCGGCACGCCGCGCACGCCTCCAGGTGTTCGGTGAGAACCTGGTGCAGCGCGCGGCTGCCGCCGCCCGTGAGGAGCAGGGCGATCTCGATGTCGCTCAGGTGCCCCATTCCGTCGCCGTCCATACCATCGGCCTCTCGAGGGTCGTGCCCACTGGAGAATACGCAGCGGGCCGGCTCGGGCTTTCGGGCCTAGACCCCCGCCCCGAGGATCACCTTCAGCTCCTGCCGGGCCCGCCAGACGAGCGCGCCCGCGCCCCCTTCCGTAACTCCAAGTATTCCAGCGAGTTCCTTGACGCTTAGGCCCTCCAGCAGAAGGCGTACGGCGATCCGCTGTTGTGGGGACAGGCGCTCGACGGCCTCCAGCAGTTCACGTCGCTGCAGGCGCCGCTCGGCCTCGGGAGCGACGCCCAGCACCTCCACCGCCTTCTCGATGTCGATCGCCGGGCGCGAGCGGGAGACGCGGCTCCGGTCGATGCGGTGGCGGACCGCGATCACGTGCAGATAGGCGGGGAAGGGCACGCCCAGGGAAGAGTCGAATGAGCGCAGGCCCCGGCAGTCGTTCTCCAGCAGCTTGAGCAGCAGGCTCTGGACGAAGTCCTCGATCGCGGCCTCGTCGGTGCCGGGGGGCAGCACGCGGGCGATGACCGGGTAGGCGGCGGCGACGAACTCGCTCCAGGCCCGCCGCCCGCCGCCGTCGAGGCAACTCGCCAGCAGCGAATTCCAGTCGCGCGCCTTTCCGGGATCCATGTGGGCGCCCATCGACGAAGCCGACTCATCAGGGATGCCGGACACCCGCGACATCGCAACCCCCGCTCGCGGCGGCAGGTGGACGCCTCCAGGCCCGGACGGGAACAGACATCTGCAATGATTCTAGGGGATCGCCGCCGACCCGGTCAACGCGCCGATCCGGCTCGCGCGGGGATCCTCCCGGAGCGGATGGTCGCCTCCCGACTTGCGTGCTCGACCGAGGGGTCCTTCCGCGTCAGCGAACGAGAGCGAGCTTGCGCGTCTCGGTTCTCCCCGGGGTGTCCAGCCTCGAGAAGTAGACGCCCGATCCGGCCGGGGCGCCGCGCGCGTCCCGCCCGTCCCAGACGGCGGCGTGCTCGCCGGCGGGGAGGCGCTCGTCCACGAGCGTGCGCACGACGCGGCCCTGGGCGTCGAGAACGCGCAGCGTCACGGTCTGCGCGTCGGGCAGCGAGAAGCGAATGCGCGTTTCCGGGGCGAAGGGGTTCGGGCTGGCTTGGCCCAAGCCGGCGCGCCCCTCCGGGGGGGCGTCCACGGCGCTCGCGTTCGTGTAGGAGGTCACGGCGAGGTCGTCGATGTACCAGCCCTCCTTGCGCACCGTGCCGTTGCTGCCGAAGCGGAAGCGCAGCCGCATGGAGCCGCCGTCGGTCTGCAGCGAGAAGGTCTCCTGGCTCCAGTTGTGCGCGCCGGAGAAGACCGGCGTGCCGGGCGGGAAGGGGCCCGGACGCAGGCTGGCCCGGATCTGGTAGGGGTACCCCCCGTCCGGCGCGACCTGCTGCCAGGGCCCCCCGTCGAGCGACAACTCGACCAGCCCGCCGTCGTAGGCGTCGTTCTGGCCGCCGATCACCGCCTCGGCGTCGATCCAGTGCCAGAAGGTAAGCGTCGTGAACTGGAGGACCTCGATGGGCGGAGTCGTCAGCGCGCCGTCGGACGAGTCGGCGTAGACGGTGCCGTTCGGCCCGCCGAACTTCCAGCTCATCGATCCGCCGGGCGTGTGATTGCGGTGACTCGAGAGGTGCCATTGGTCGATGAAGCCCGGCGTGACGACCCCGTGCGTCCAGCCCCCTTCCCCCGACTCCATGTCGTCGCGGAATCCACCCACCGGCAGGTGGAAGCCGAAGGCCAGGGAGAGGTCCCAGTCGCCGCTGATCTGGAGCGCGCAGGGCACGAGGCTCGGAGAGATCGCATGGGCGGCGAGCGCGACGCCGTAATCGGGCTCGAGGGCGACCGCCGCGCCGGGGGGGATGACCGCCGCCCCGGCAATCGGCTGGGTGACAGCGAGCGTGTCGCTGAGCGAGACGAGCGTGGCCGAGAGCCCGCTGGCCGCGCCGTGGCCGGCGTTGTCGAGGACGATCCGCAGCGCGGCCGACTCGCCCGGCTCTAGCACCCCGTCGCCGTCGCCGCCGGTCCCGTCGTCGATGGTGAAGAAGGCCAGCCGCAGGACCGGGGCATTGATCGTGTAGGGGAACCAGGCGGTCCAGTTCTCGCCTCCCCCGGTCGTGATCCGCAGCTTGAGCAGCAGCGCCTCCTGATCCGGGCAGTCGCCGTGGATCCGGACGACGAAGTGGTCGCCATTCAGACCCGCGAGTCTCTCCCCGGGGAGGATGTCGCCGTAGAAGGCGACGCTGTCCTCGAAGGTGGCGTGCGGGCTCGCGGCGCTCAGCGAGGCCTGGACGCCGAGCGCCGCCTGCGCGCCGATGTTCTCGAGCTCGAAGCGGAAGCGGACGACCTCGCCGGCGTCAGGGGCGCCGTCGCCGTTGCCGCCCGAAGCGTCGTCGGCGACGTGGGCGTGGACGACGACATAGGGACCGGGGGGCGGGAAGACGGTGCGCAGCACGGGCGGGCCAGTCGCCGTGAAGATGCCCATGCTGCGCGGCGGCAGCGCCAGCCATCCGGTCGTGTCGCTGCCCACCGGTTCGGAGGCCACGATCCAGGCGCCGGAGCTCTGCTTGTAGCGCACCCGGTAGCGCTCGGCCGCGTTGTTGTCGAAGCGCAGCGCGTAGAGCGTGTCGCGCTGCGCGAGCACGCAGTTGGCGGCGGTGAGGATCGCCCCCTCGAGGTGCATGCGCAGCGCCGCCTCGGCGATCGCCTCCGCGGTGCTGAAGCCGCGCCGCCCGTCGGCTCGCCGCACGCCCTCGCCGCGCAGCTTGAGCAGGAGCTGCCAGTAGAGCTCGCTGTCGAGATTGGGGTTCGTGTAGTCGAGCGGGTGGGTGCTCAGGTACTGGGGATCGTCGATCGTCAACAGGCCGGCGACCGCCGCCGTTGACACCGTGCCGTTGTGGGCGAAGGCGAGCTCGGCGTTGCAGAATGGGTGCGGGTCGGGCACGCCCGCGTGGCCCGTCGTCGCCGCGCGGACGTGGGCGACGGCGCAGGTCGCCCCCAGGGCGAGCAGCTCCTCGACGGCGGCCGCGTACCTCGCGTCGTGGGGGTTATTGGCCGGCGGGCCGCCGCGCAGGACCTCGGGCCGCGCGAGCCCGGCCGCGGCCAGCGCCGGCGAGAAGTAGGCCACACCCCAGCCGTTGGGATTGGCGCTGGCCAGCGTTCGCAGGGAGTAGGCGCCGGTCACGAGCTGGTCGAGGAGGGTCGGGGCGTGGGGCGCGGTTCCGATCATCCCCCAGAAGCGGCAGGCATGGTCCGCCGGGCCGGGGGCCGGCGCCGCGTCCGGGCCCTCGGCGCAACAGGGGGCGCCGAGAGCCGCGCCAGGCTCCGGCGAGAGCCGGCCCTCGACCGGCGCCTCTAGCCGCGGGCGATCGGCGCGGTTCCCCGGAAGGGAGGCGATCAGCAGGATCGAGAGGAGCAGGACGCCCCCCGAGGCCCCGGCGGCGAAGAGGAGTCGCCGGCGCCCGCGGCCGGGGAAGACGCTGTCGTGCTGCCGAGCTCGGATCATGGCCGTCTCCGGGCGAGGGGTGGCTGGAACCAGACGTCCCCGCGGCGGCGGGAACCCCATGAGAAGATTCTACCGCATCGACGGGGTTCGCTGCCGCTCCTTCTGCGGGCGCAGGAGCACGAGCGTCGCCGTGTGCGTGTGCAACCGGCTGACGCCATGGATCGAGGCGATCTCCCCGGAGCCGCGGAAGCCGGCCAGCGGCAATGGATAGCCGAGCGTCGTCTGCACGTCGCTGGCCCACAGGCCCGTCTGCTTGACTGCCGGGCGCTGGCCCGGCCAACTGCCGAAGAGCAGCCCGCCGCTGGCGGGGGAGTCGGCCACCTGCGGCAGCAGCATCATCTGCAGGTCCTCGACCAGCGTGTTGTCCCAGACCTGGAAGCGGATGGGATGGCCGGGATCGACCAGTCCGGCCAGCGAGATCGCCCCCTCCTCATGGTCCAGCCCGACGACCGGCCGGATGAGGAAGTCCCCCCGGCCCGGATCCCCTTCCCCCTCCCGGATCGCCTCTCCCAGCATGAGCCCGCGCCGCAGGAGCGCCTGATCACGGCGGGGCAGCGTGGAGACCATCGACTCGAGCGCCTCCAGTGCCGGGACGCCGTTGAGTTCGAGGACCACGTTGCCCTCGGCGCGCGTGACCTTGAACGTGCGTCCGACGGGCCGGTAGCCCTGCGAGACGAGCACGTCGGCGCGCAGATTCCCGGCCATGGCGACGCCGATGGTCCCCGAGCGGTGCAGGGAGTCGTTGAGCGTCAGGACGTGGCCGCCCGGCTGCTGGGCGCCGCTGACCAGGGCCCCGGCGACCGTCAGCCCCGGCGCGACCAGGTCGAGCGTCTCGAGCATCTCCGCGCTGGGGGTCGTGAACGGGTCGGCGAAGAGGAGCATCAGCCGGGGATCGGGCATCGCCTCGAGCAGATTCTGCCACCTCTCGAGACAGATCGGCGTCTGCTCGAAGTCCTCGAGCTTGAGCCGGAAGGGGAGCAGGCGCACCCCGGGCAGGCAGGCGGCCATGGCGGTCAGCGTCGGCCGGCTGCTCGCCGACGCCGAGGGGTGGAGCACGGCGGCGGCCGTGGCGCCCAGAATCGTGGAGTCCCCCCAGGCGTCCTGCAGCGCCGAGACGATGACGCCGCTCGTGCGCATGTGCGGGCGCGCGGCGAAGAAGAAGACGAGATCGGGACGCGCGACCTGTCCAAGCTGGCGGGCCAGCTCGGATACGATCGCGGCCGCCGCTCGGCCGGTATCGATTTCCCTCGTCGCCGCCGAGGCGAACTTCATGCTCTCACCTCTGCTGGGCCCGCCCGCTTCGCCGTTCCCGGAGCGAACCCCCGTCCCCGGGGCGGGTTCGCTCGCCGCGCGCTCAGCGCAGCCACAGGAGCTTGCGCGTGGCCGTCCTGTCCCCGGCGTCGAGCCTGTAGAAGTAGAGACCGGCGGGCAGCGGACGGCCCCGCGCGTCCGCCGCGGGGAATTCCAGGGAGTGGCGGCCGGCGGCGAGCGTGCCGCGCGCCAGCGTGCGCACCAGCCGGCCGTCGACGTCGAAGACGCTCAGCGTCACCGGCCGGGCCTGCGGGAGATCGAAGAGGACGCGCGCGCCCGGGCCGGCCGGGTTCGGCCAGCTCGCGAGCGACAGCCGCGCCGCGGGGCCCGCCATGGCCTCGGAGTGGGCGCTGGAGGCGCCCGGTCCGGCGGTCGTGAACTTGATCGCCCGGCCGGCCTGCAGCGGCGCGGCCGTCGGCGCCTCCGTGTGGTGGTAGCTGTAGGTCAGGCCGTCGGAGTGGTCGCCGTTCTGGATGCCTACGGTGCAGTAGTGCAGAACGGTGTCGTTGTTGTTGACGATCTCGTACTGGAAGACGATCACGCCGTCGCCGGAGAGCGTCGGATACCAGGCCGGATCGTAGAGGATCAGCTCGAAGCTCTCGGGAAACGAGCCGTATTCACCGAGCATGCGCACGTTGTCCCAGGCGACGATGTAGCGGTGGTTGGCGGCGTCGTACCAGTGGAAGACCTTGCCGGTCGTCGTCTGATAGAGGTCGTCCCAGAAGGGGGCGATCTGCCAGGCGGGGCCGTTGGCGCCGGGCATGTACCAGTTGATGTGGTCGGTGAGGTAGGTCGAGCCCATGGCCATCCAGCCGTTGGAGCAGATGCTCGCCCGGGTGAAGGTCTCTCCATAGTACTGGAAGGGGAAGGGCAGGTCGACGGTGACGACGTCGTCCTGGTGGTTGCCGTAGTCGGTCAACCCGACGAACTGGCCCACCGCGGCGATGTCGATCCAGCTGTAGAAGGGGCGCTCGTCGTAGCCGACGTCGGTGTCGTCGTAGGCGAGATAGCCGTAGGCGTCGGGGCCGGTCGGGTCCTGCGTGCCGGCGGCGCCGACGGGCAGCGCGAAGCGCACCGTGTCGCGCCCGCCGTCGGAGAAGGTGAGCGCCATGCGCAGGGGGGCCAGCAGCCCGGGGATGGCCTGGGCCGGGGAAGAGAGGGCGAAGCTGTTGGCCGTGTTCGTTCCCGTGGCGCCCGGCGGGATCGAGGCGATGAAGAGGCCCGCGCCGTCGGTCACCTGGATGGCGAAGCTGTCGGAGAAGAGCTGCGCCTGGATCGGCCCCGGGGCGGTGACCGGACCGTCGTTGCGGATCGTCACCGTCATCGTGCAGCTCTCGCCCGGGTCGAGCCGCGCGCCGCACCCGGTCAGCGCGGAGCCGACGTAGTTCAGCTTCGCGGCGAAGACCGGCAGGTCGAGCAGCGAGAGCCACGCCCCCTCCGCCGACTGCGCCGTCAGCTCCAGGCGGATGACCCTTCCGTTGGGGGCGCCGGGAGCGACGTCGAGCACGAGGTCGCCCGCAGGCAGCGCCGTCCCGCCGGGCGCGATGTCGCCGTAGGCCACGGGGCCCGCCTCGACCAGGGTCACCCAGGGATCGCTGCAGCTCATCGTCAGCGTGACGCCCTGTGCCTGGCTCGTGCCCCGGTTGACGAGGGTGACCCGCGGCACGATGCGCTCGCCCGGATTGACCAGGCCGTCGCCGTTGCCGTTGCTCGGCGGGCTGGAGTCGTCGACCTCCGCGCCCTCCAGGCCGACGAAGTGGGGCGCCTGCTGGATCGAGGGGCTGCCCTGGTAGGCGTAGAGATTGTGGCCGGTTACGGTGACGAGAACCGTTCCCGCCTGCGCATTGCCGATCGGCAGGTCGACCCGCCCGCCGGCGTCGGTGTGGCCGCCGACGCCGATCTCATCGGCGCGGTAGAGATACACCCAGGCGCCGGCGACGGGCTCGCCGATGGAGCCGGACACTTCGACGGTGACGGCGTTGGCGCCCAGCGGCACGATCACCGGGTGGGTGACGGTCAGCGCCCTCGGCGCGGCGGTGCGCAGCTCGGTGGCCGGATCGCCCATCAGGGTATTCCAGTAGCACCAGGCGGTGACGATGTTCGGCTGCCACTGGTTGTAGTTGAGGATCATCTCCAGCTTGCCGCCGGCCTGGGCGGCGCCGAAGCGGAAGATGTCGTCCCAGTAGAAGGCGTGGGCGACGCCCCCGTAGTAGCAGTTGTTGTACCGCGTGTGTGTGCCGTTCGTCGCCGTGGCGATGCTGCCGATGCCGCCGATCAGATTGGTCGGCGATCCGGCGCGGATCCAGGCTTCGTTGATCGACGTGCCGTTGGCGAAGGAGCCGGTGTCGCAGGTCAGGTTGACCGTGAAGGGAAGCCGCCGGGCGTTGTTCAGGGCGTAGATCTCTCCCGTCGTCCAGCCGCTCATGCCGCCCAGGCCGCGATAGCCGTAGTAGGAGACGCCGGCGTTGAGCGAGTTGCGCATCTTGGTCACGAAGGGGCTGCTGAAGACGGTGTCGATCCTGGTGAAGGCGTGCGGCGCGCGCATCCGCTCCTTCAGCCACTGCTGCATCTGGACGCAGGAGAGGCCCGAGATGTAGGGGTCGCCGACCAGGCAGGCGCTCGTGAACCAGCCGGTGCTCGTCGTGTAGGGCGTCTTCTCGTAGTCGAGGATCTTGGCGACGATCGTCTCGAGCTGGGCGAGCGTCTCGAACGAGAGCCGGCCGATGAAGACCTCGGGCACGTTGTCCGCGCCGGCCAGCGTGGAATAGGGGTGGTCCCCCTCGCCGCTGTAGCCGGAGACGGTCTCGTAGAAGGTCGGAATCCCGTAGGTTCCGCCGGCGTCGCCCGCCAGCGTCACGTAGTCGGGCGGCTGCGGCCAGGAGCTGTAGGCGTTGACCAGCCAGTTGCGGATCGCGGTGTTCGTCGTTCCCGTCTCGGCCGTGGAGGCCACGCGCACGGTGAAACCCATCCGCCGCCGCCAGTCGATGAGCGGCTGCAGGCGAGTGAGCACGCTGGCGTTGTCGCGGTAGATCAGGACCCAGGTGCCCAGGTTCTCCGTCTCGACGCTGCGCCCGCCGGGCAGGCTCCCGTCGCGGTTCATCACGCTCGCCCGCTGCATCCGCTCCAGATCGGGGGCCGGAGGGGCCTCTCGCGGGACGACCGCGTTGCGGGGGTCCAGGCCCGAGAAGGCCACGCGGAGCTCGATCCGCTTGAGCACGCGCGCCTCGCCCCGCGCCGGGTTGTAGCGCACGGGGCGGAAGGTCACCGGCACGACGCGCAGATCGCGCCAGATCGCCGGCTCCCCCAGCGACACGGCGTCGCCGCCCAGCTCCTCGTCGCGCCCGTAGACGGTCTGGTCCAGCGCGAAGTCAGAGCCGTCGAGATCCTGGATCGGCAGCAGGCGCACGCCGGTCAGCAACTCCTCCTCGACGGCCAGGAGGCGCAGCTCGGTCCCGGTTTCGGCGGGGACGGCGACGAAGCGCGTGAAGGCCGGGAGCGCGGGCTCCCCCGGTGAGCCCATCCACTCGCCGCGGGCGAAGCGGATCGCCTGGAAGTTCTCGCCCAGGACGGTGAAGGCCTCCACCTCCACCGCGGGCAGCTCGAAGGCGAGGTGCACGGAGCGGTCGTCGGAGGAGAAGACGGTGATCTCCGGCTGCGTGCTCTCCGCCCCGGGGCGCAGCGGGACGAGCCCCGCCGCCGGCGTGGCGGCCGCCTCCGTCGCGGTCAGAGCCGCGAGAAGGAGCGAGACCGGGAGCGCGATCGCTCGAGAGAGGAGGGATGAACGGATCCTGGACCATGAGGCGGGCATGCATCCTCCCTTGTCCCCTGGAGCCTGCGGGACAAGTCAAAAGAGCTCCCACCATCAAGCGGGAGCGTTCCTTTCGGTAGTATACCACCGCCGGGCCGGCCGCGGAAAGAGCGGCGAGAGCCTCCGGCCTGGGCGGCATCGGGCGAGGGCGCCGTCGGCCAGCGGCCCGGAGCGCGCAACCGCATGGCGCGCTCCGGAGCCCCGATTCCTCCGCGCCCCTCTCCGGTCGCCCTCAGGCTCGGCGCGCCGGGCGGGCGGGGGCGCCGGCCATGGGGAGCGCCGGCAGCGAACGATCGGGCCTCATCGTCATGTCGGGCAGTTTCTCGCGGAAGCGGCTCTCCAGGCGCAGGATGACCTCGAGGCCCCGGTCGAGCTGCGGATCCCTGCCCGCGGCGTGGTCCTGCGGGCGGAAGTCGACCTCGATGTCGGGGTCGGTGCCGTAGTTCTCGACGCCCCAGCCGACATCCTCGAACCAGAAGGAGAACTCGGGCTGCGTCGTCACGGACCCGTCGACGAGTGGATGGCGCGGCCAGATGCCGATGACGCCCCCCCAGGTGCGCTTGCCCACCAGCGGGCCCAGGCGGAAGAGCTTCCAGGCGTGGCTGAAGATGTCTCCATCGGAGCCGGCCAGCTCGTCGGTCAGCGCGACGAGCGGGCCGCGCGGCGCCTCGCTCGGATAGGGCTCGGCGCCCATGTGGCGGGAGACGTTGAAGCCCACTCGGCGGCGCAGCAGCTTGTCCAGCAGGAGCTGCGAGACGTGGCCGCCCCCGTTGTGGCGGGCGTCCACGATCAGGCCGCGCCGGTCGAGCTCGCTCAGGAAGTAGCGGTGGAACTCGGCGTAGCCCCAGGGGCCCATGTTCGGGATGTGCACGTAGCCGATCCGCCCGCGGCTCTTCTCGTGCACGTAGGCGCGGTTGCGCTCGACCCAGTCCCGGTAGCGCAGGGCGTGCTCGGTGGCCAGCGTCGTGACGGTGATCGTCCTGCGCTCGCCCGGCTTCGTCGGCGAGGCCGCGCCCGAATCGCCCTCGGCGAGGCGGGCCATCGCCTTCCCGCGCGCTCCGCGTCCGGGGCGCCGGCCATCGCCCGCCGGGTCCGACACGGTCAGCCAGACGTCCTGGCCGGCCGCGTGGACCAGGCAGGCCTGGGGCGAGAGATCGGCGGCCACCTCGATGCCGCCGACGGCGTGGATCCGCGTGCCGGGCTGGACGCCCAGGCCGGGAGCCGCCAGCGGCGAGCTCTGCTTCGGATTCCAGGAGTCGCCCCGCGGCAGACGGACCACCTTCCAGGCCTTCGCGCGCCGGTCGTAGGCGAGGTCGGCGCCCAGGAAGCCGACGCCGTAGCGCGGCGGCACCCGGTAGTCGCCCCCCAGCTCGTAGGCGTGGGAAGTGCCCAGCTCGCCCTGCATCTCCCAGATGAGGTCGGCCAACTCCCCGCGCGTCGAGATCCGCTCGACGAGCGGGATGTAGCGCTCGTAAACCCGGCGCCAGTCGACGCGCGACATGTCGGGGACCCAGAACTGGTCGCGCTGCAGCCTCCAGGTCTCGCGCACCATCTGGCGCCACTCGTGGACCGGTTCGACCGAGCAGCGCACGCGCCCCAGGTCGATCCAGCCCGTCGCCCGGCCCGGCTCGTCGCCGCTCGGCAGTTTCCCCGGCTCGCCCGTCGCCAGCACCGCGCGCAGACGCGCGCCGGCGCGATAGACCATCGTCTGGCGATCGGCGGCGACGCGGAAGTCGCTGACGCCGCCGGCGAAGGTCGCCGCCTTCTGCTCGCGCAGATCGTAGAGCTCGATCGAGCAGTTGGCCGCCGGCACGCCCGGGTACCAGGACATGCCCAGGCTGCCCTCGATCGGCTCGGCCAGGAAGAAGACCTTGCCGGGGATGGCGCCGATGTCGCGGTAGCGCCCCTCGGGCACCGGGAAGGACAGGATGCGTTCGCCGATGCCGGCGAAGTCGATGCGCGTCGGCTCGCCGGGCTCGGCCCGCTTGCGCGCGCGGGCGTCCGCCGGTCGCGCCTGGTCGTCGGGGGCGGCGTCCCAGGGATTGCGGCCGAGGAGGGCCGCCTCCTTGCCCTTGCCGCCGGGACCGAGCGGTCGCGGGGGGGGGCTGAAGGGGGAGGTCTCCTCGGCGCGCAGCGTGATCAAGTGGGGCTTGGAGCCGCGCGGAAAGCCGAGGCCGAACTGGATCAGGTCGTAGACCGGGTCGAAGGTGCGCAGCGACAGGAAGTAGAGGTACCGGCCCTCGGGGTCGAAGCGGGGCGCGTAGTCGATGAAGTCGCCGCCCGTGACCTGACGGACCGCGCCGCTGCGGGAGTCGGCCACCCGGATCGCCATGTGACGCCGGTCGACGGCCAGCGAGTAGGCGAGGTAGCGGCCGTCGGGCGACCAGTCGATGCCGGCGATGCGATGGAACCCGCTGCCGTCGACGCGCCGCGCGCGGCGGGCGGTGAGATCGACGATGTAGACCTCCTGGCGGTGATTGGTGACCGCCACGCGATCGTGCGCCGGCGCCTTGGCCGGGCGCATCTTCCGCCGCCCGCGGCGGGCCCCCGCCGCCTCCCCGCCGTCCCCGGTCGGCGCCGGAGCGACGGCCAGGTCGGTCACCCGGCCCAGGTCGACCTCGAGGTCCACCCGCTCGACGCCCCGGCCCGGCGTGAAGATCTCGAGCTGCTCCTCGCCCGGCTCGTCGGTGACGGCGACGATCCTCTTGCCGTCGGAGAGCCAGCGCGCCAGGCGGTGGCGTCCGCGCCAGGGCGCGCCGAACTCGGTCGCCGGGCCGTCCCAGAGACCCATCGCCACCGGACGGCCGCGGACGGTGAGGACCGCCGAGTGGCCCGCCGGATGCGGATCGTAGTCCTCGAGACGATTCCCGCCGACGAACTTCCTCTGCCTCTGCGGCCGCGCGCTGCGGATCTCGATCGGAATCGGGGCGCCGTCGCCGGTGCGGGCATCGAAGAGGTGCAGATCGGCCCCGGCGTGATAGACGATCCGCCGGCCGTCGCTGCCCGGGAATCGAGCGTAGAAGTCCTCGTGGTGCGTGTGGCGGCGGACCGCGCCCCGCCCGCCGGGGCGCACGGAGTAGAGGTTGCCGATGCCCTCGTGGTCGGAGATGAAGTACAAACGCCCCTCGCCCCACATCGGCGAGGCGAGGTTGCCCTTCAGCGTCTTCAGGATCTGCGCGAACTCGCCGGTGCCCCGCTCGTCGACCCAGATCGTGCCGCAGGTGCCGCCGCGGTAGCGCTTCCAGCGCGCCGGATCGCCGCCGTGGCGCGCGAGCGCCCGCCCCGGGCCGTCGGGCTCTAGCGCTAGTCCCCGCGCGGGGCCGAGAGCGAGGGCTCGCGGCGGGCCGCCCGAGATCGGCACGGCGTGCAGGTGGAAGTCGCCGGGGAAGGGCTGGCCGGCATCGCTCGCGCAGAGGACATCCTGCCCGTCGTGCGCCCAGGCGGCCGGGTAGGTCGTGACTCCGAAGAAGGTCAGCCTGCGGGGCTCGCCCCCGTCGGCGGGCACGATGTAGACCTCGGTGCCGCCCTCGTCGGTGCCGGTGAAGGCGATCCACCGGCCGTCGGGCGAGAAGACCGGGCGCGACACGCTGCCCTTGCTGACCGTCAGCCGCCGGGCGATCCCGCCCTCGATCCCGACCGTCCAGAGATCGTCGTCGGAGCAGAAGACGATGCTCTCCCCGTGGATCGCCGGGTGCATGTAGTAGCCGGCCAGCGGCGGAGATGCCGGCGGCTCGAGGCTCCGCGAAGACCTGGACCTGGAGATCTCCTGCGCGCGCGCCGGCCTCGCCTGGCGGCGGCCGGCGGCGCTCCCTCCCGCGGGGCGCTTCCTGGGCATCGTTTCTCTCCTCGTCGACCTATGGCCGGTCCCGGTGCCGGGCGAGGACATCCCGCGAGCGGCGCATGGCGCACCAGTCGCGCCCGCACATGCTGCAGAAGTCCTCGTCGGCGCCGGCGTTCTTGCGGATCTCCCTCGCGCGCGTGGCGTCGAGGGCGAGCGTCATCTGCGCCTCCCAGTCGAAGGCGGCCCGCGCGCGGCTCATCGCGTCGTCGCGCTCGCGGGCGCCGGGCAGGCCGCGGGCGATGTCGGCGGCGTGGGCGGCGATGCGGTGGGCGATCACGCCCTCGCGCACGTCGGCCGGGCCGGGCAGGCCGAGGTGCTCGGCCGGCGTGACGTAGCAGAGGAAGGCGGCCCCATGGTAGGCGGCGGCCGTCGCCCCGATCGCGCTGGTGATGTGGTCGTAGCCGGGGGCGGCGTCGGTGACGACGGGGCCGAGCACGTAGAACGGCGCCCCGTCGCAGAGCTCCTCCTCGATGCGCATGTTGCGCTCGATCTGGTCGAAGGGCACGTGGCCGGGGCCCTCGACCATCACCTGGCAGCCCTGGGCGCGCGCGCGCCGGACCAGTCCGCCCAGCGCGCGCAGCTCGGCGAACTGCGCCTCGTCGCTCGCGTCGGCGAGGCACCCGGGGCGCAGGCCGTCGCCCAGACTGAAGGCGACGTCGTGGGCGCGCAGGATCGCGCAGAGGTCGTCGAACATCTCGTAGAAGGGGTTCTGCGCCTCGTGGTGGGTCATCCAGGCGGCCAGCAGGCTGCCGCCCCGCGAGACGATGCCGGCCAGGCGCCTGGCCGCCAGCGGCAGGTGCTCGCGCAGGATCCCGGCGTGGATGGTGAAGAAGTCGACCCCCTGGCGGGCCTGCTTCTCGATCGTGGCGAGCATCTCCTCGCGGGTCAGGGCCTCGATCGGCCGGTCGCGGATCATCTCGTAGATCGGGACCGTGCCGAGCGGGACGGTGGCGTGGGCGATCAGGTGCCGGCGGATGGCATCGAGGTCGCCGCCGGTGGAGAGGTCCATGACGGCGTCGGCGCCGTAGCGGACGGCGAGCTCCATCTTGACGCGTTCCTCGTCCTGGCAGGAGTGGTCGGGCGAGGTGCCGAGGTTGGCGTTCACCTTGGTGCGCAGCGGCCGGCCGATCCCGAGCGGGTCGAGGACGCCGGAGCCGTCGCCCCCCAGGGCCGCGGGCAGGTGGTGGACGTTGGCCGGGATGACGACCCGGCCGGCGGCGACGAAGTCGCGCACCTGCTCGGGCGCGAGCCCCTCGCGCTCGGCGACCCGCCGCGCGGCCGGGGTGATCCTGCCGGCGCGGGCGGCCTCGAGTTGCGTCTGCATGACGGTTTGGCCCCCATCGATGACCCGTGAGCGGGTCATCTTAGCGCGATCGGGGACTCCGCGACCAGGGGAAGGTTGCCGCGGCGGGCGGAGGGATCCCGGAGCCTCGAGGCGCACGGGAGCCGTGCGGCGCCTTGCCCGAGACTGCGCAGGCGCACGGGAGCCGTGCGGCGCCTTGCCCGAGACTGCGCAGGCGCACGGGAGCCGTGCGGCGCCTTGTCCGAGCCTGCGCAACGCCCTAGCATCAGGGTCGGCCGCCGACTTCCCGCCGGACGGGAGCGTCGCGCGGTCGAAGGGGGAGAGGCATGGGATACCCGACGCGCGACGAGGCCTGGGAACTGCTGACCGAGCACACGAGTGGCGAGAGCCTGATCAAGCACGCGCTCGCCGTCGAGGCGGCGATGCGCGCCTACGCGCGCCGGTTCGGCGAGGACGAGGAGCGGTGGGGCGTCGTCGGCTTGCTGCACGACTTCGACTACGAGCGCCACCCGACGCTCGAGGAGCATCCGCTCAAGGGAGCCGAGATCCTGCGCGCCCGGGGCTGTCCGGAGGAGATGGTCCAGGCGGTGCTCTCTCACGCCGCGCACACCGGCGTGGCGCGGGAGACGCTCATGGCGCGGGCGCTCTTCGCGGTGGACGAACTGGCCGGGTTCGTCACCGCCGTCGCCCTGGTGCGCCCGAGCCGCAAGGTGGCCGAGGTCGAGCCCTCGTCGGTGAAGAAGAAGATGAAGGACAAGGCCTTCGCCCGCGCCGTCAACCGTGAGGAGATCCGGGAGGGTCCGGCGCTGCTGGGCGTCGACTTCGACGAGCACGTGCGCTTGGTGGTCGGAGCCATGGCCGGAATCGCGCGGGAGCTGGGGTTGGCGGGCGAGTGAGGCGGGCGCTGAGCGGGAGGGGCCGGGTCGGGTCCGCAGACCCCCCCGGCCCCACCGGCGCCGCGGGGGACGCGGCGCTCCTCGGCCGGGGCCCTGCCGGAGCGCCGCGCGCGCGGGCTGATCGTCACCTCTGGATCACGAGCTTCATCTCCCGGCGTTCCCCTCCGGCGAGGATGCGCGCGAAGTAGACCCCGCCCCCGAGCGGGCGCATCTCCTCGTCGGCGGCGTCCCAGAGCAGCCGGTGCGGGCCGGCCGCGCGCAGCCCGGCCACGAGCTGGCGCACCTTCCGCCCCGAGCCGTCGAAGATCGCCAGGTCGACCTCGCCCGCTTCGGCGAGCGCGTAGGACAGCTCGGTCCGGCCGGGCGCCGGATTGGGGTGGGCACGCAGGTCCAGACCGGAGCGCCTCGAGGGATCGTTCCACACGCTGCCCGCGCCGCCGGAGTGCATCTGCGCCTGGACGGCGACGACGTTGGTGTTCGAGCCGTTGGCCTCGAAGACCGTCTCGATCGTGTTGTCGGTCAGGTCGATGACGTAGACCGGGTGGCTCGTCGTGCCGACCGTGCCGCCGCAGACGAAGGCCCGCAGGCGTGAATCGAGGATGTCGACATCGCGCGGGTCAGCCGTGGAAGCGAGCGCGATCAGGGTCACATCCAGCGTTCCGGTGTCGATGATGCAGACATTGTGGCTGTCCTCGCAGGTCACGACCAGCGTGCCGCCGTCGGCGGTGATGTCGATGCCCCAGGGGTCGTCTCCCACGGGAACGGTGGCCACCTGGCTGAGCGTGGCCCGCTCGACGATCCGCACGAGGTCGGTGCCGCGGTCGGTGACATAAATGTGCTGCCCGTCCGGCGAGACGACGAGCTGCCAGAGGCTGCTGCCGATGTCCACCTGGCGCAGGATGGCCGACCCGTCGGCGGCGATCTCGAAGATCGTATTGTCGTACCAGTCGACCAGGTAGAAGAGCTTGCTGACGGGATCGAGGGCGATGTTCCCCCCGTCGTAGCCGGGGGGCAGCTGGAGGGATCCGCTGACGGTGTAGCTGCCGGTGTCGATGATCGTCACGCTCTCGGTGTCCCGGCAGCTGACCAGCGCGAGCGCGCCGTCGTCCGAGAAGGCGATCGAGGTGGGGTACTCGCCGGTGGGGATCCGGTGGATGATCGTGTTCGTGGCCCGGTCGACGACCACGGCGCCGTCTCCGCCGGCGCCCACGAACCAGACCTCGCTGCCGTCGGGCGTCATCGTCGCGTCATAGGGGTAGTCCCCCTCGGGGAGCAGGCTGAGCGACGCCCCGGTGGCGTAGCTGTCGAGGTCAAACGGGAAGCAGCTATCGGTTGTCGAGCAGCCGACCCACCCCTCGTTCAGGCCCCGACCGGCGGCGCCGGAATTCCCGGCGGCCAGCTCATCGATCCACGCGCCGCTCCGGGGCGACGCGATCCCGGTCAGGGCGGCGATCGAGATCAGAACCAGCAGCGTTCTCGCTGTGTGGAACATGGCGCGGCCTCCTCTCGGTCTGCGCGGTCTCCTGGGCGGCGGCGGGAACCATCGGCCGGCGCGATCCACCATCCGGATCCGCCTCTCAGCTCAACGACTTGCGCATGCGTATTATCTCACACATGGACGGTACGGCGCACCCCCGACCTCTCCGGTCGCGCCCCTGTCGGAGGTTGCCGTCGCGGCGCGGCGCCGCACGAGGACGAGGCCGCCATCAGGGACTCGATCCTCTGGGGCACCGGACCGAGTTCCCATCGTGACCAGGTGCATGCCTACACGACCGTGGGTCATCCGAGCACGATCGCCATCAACCGCTTCGCGCTCGCCGAGCCGGGGACGGCGAAGCTGCGGATCTTCGACTCGGCGGGCCGGCTGATCCGCCTGCTGCACGAAGGCGTTCCGCCGCGAGGGGATGCCGCCTTCACCTGGGACGGCCGGACGGCCGCCGTCAGCGCCGTTGCACGTACCAGATGTCGGACCCGAAGACGCCGTCATCGTCGACCAGCACGTGCACGAAGTACATGAGGCTGCCGTCGGCGACGAGGGACGGCTCTCCGACGTAGCCGGTGATGACCATCTCCGGTTCGCTCCATGCGCCGCCGGCGCTGTCGTATCGGGAACGGAAGATGCTGCCCGGGCCGCCGCGGTCGGAGACGAAGTAGAGCGTGTGCGGGTCGTCGGCGGCGAACGCCGGCTGCAGGTCGGCCGCGGCCGAGTTGATCGGCGGGGGCATGGGAACGGGGTCGCTCCAGACGGATCCCTGGAGCGTGGAGACCCACAGGTCGATGCCGCCGGGCCCGCCGGGGCGGGTGGAGCTCAGGTAGAGACGGCTGCCGTCCGGACTGAGGCAGTGCTCGCCGTCGAGGTAGGGGGAGTTGATCGGCTCGGGAAGGCGGACGGCCGCGCCGGGCACGCCCTGGACGATCTCGGCGACATAGATGTCCAGCGGGTCTTCGCGCGGCGGCGACATCTGGTAGCCCGTGTTCTCCTGGCGCGTGGAGTGGAAGTAGACGCGGTCTCCGGAGGGCGTGAAGCTCAGGCGGCCGTCGCACGCGCCGTCACGGGCGCCCCGGCGCAGCTCGAAGAAGCGCGGCGGGCCGAATCGACCCGGGTCGCCTTCTTTCCGCTCCGCGCGGTAGGTCCCGGTCGTGTCGCGCAGAAGCTCTGCCGGATCCGCCTCCACGGCCGGTGACCAGTAGAAGTACAGCACCGATCCGTCCCTGCCGATCGTGACGGCATCCTCCGGACACATCGTGCCGAGCGGGTCCCCGAGCTTGATGGCCTCGCCCCAGTCCGCGGCGACCACCCGAGGCAGCAGGTAGGGCTGCCGCTGCTCGTCGAAGCTGTAGGCGCACGCCGGGAGCAACTCTCCATGATGGATGCCGAGCGCGGCCGGGTCTCCGCCGCCCTCCCGCAGGCCGCCGCATCCGCATCCCGAGGCGATGCAGAGACCGACCATGAACCGCCGGACGCCGGGCGACGACCAGGGTCCTCGCCCTCCGGGTCGCTGCCGCGGGCGGCGGACTCGGCTTCGGCCCCCGCTCACGACCGCTCCTCGACGACCTCGATGGATCTGCGGCGCAACTCGTCGATGAAAAGGGCCGGC
>VGIY01000019.1 GCA_016867695.1 Candidatus Eiseniibacteriota bacterium
CGCCGGCCGCTCGCCGCCGGCGCCCGCGCCTACCTGGACGCCTCCCGCGGGCGCCCCCTCGCCGGCGCGCGCCGCGGCCACCCCCTCCGCCCGCGCCGGCGGCCCCCCGGCGCCCGCCGCCGCCGCCGGGTCGCCCCGCAGCCAGCGGCCGACCGCCACGACGCCCAACCCGATCCAGAGGGCGAAGAAGTGGTAGCCGGAGACGAAGAAGTAATCCCGGTCGCGCACCTCGTCGGCGCGGAAGTTGAGGTAGAAGACTAGGAAGACCGAGCAGAAGAAGACGAGCGTCAGGAGCAGCAGGAAGCGCCGCCTGTCGCGCAGCGCCTGCGTGCCCGCCCCCAGGAACCCGATCAGGTAGGGCAGCGCCTGGGCGAACCACTGCGGCCGCACGCCGAGATCGAACTGGTCCTGCCAGTAGCGCCAGAAGTGCTTCGTGAACTGGATCGCCCAGCTCGCCTGGCGCACCTCGAACGGGTTGGCGGGCTTGTACTGGTCGCGCGAGAGGACGAGCCAGAGGTTCTCCCAGTTGCTCGGGTCGGCCAGGTTGAGCGTCGGGGCGAGGCGGGCCCGCAGGATCAGGTAGAAGTGCACGCTGAGTCCCAGGACGGCAAACGCCAGCGCCCAAGTGGCGAGATTCCGCGCCCCCAGGCGTGACCAGCGCCAGGCTAGCGTCCCGCCGTAGGCGCCCAGCGTGATCAGCAGCGCCGCCGAAAACCCCGTCCCCGCCGAGCGCAGGAGGGCGAAGAGCAGGACGCCGGCGGCGACCAGCGCCGTGCCCGCGAGCACGTCCCGGTTGAAGAAGGTCCCCGGCGACACGAGCAGCAGATAGAGGAAGAGCGCCGGCGCCACCAGCAGCACGCCCATGTGCGCGCCGACGCCGACGAAGAGCAGGTAGACGATGAGGATCAGGTAGCGCGGGTCGCGCCGGTTCGAGGGGCCGGAGGCCTCCCAGCGCAGCATCAGCCAGACGGCGAAGACCATGATCAGGGAGCTGAGCGCGTAGACCTCGGCCTCGATGGCGTTGTCCCAGAAGGTACGGCCGAAGGCCATGAAGAAGGCGCCGGCCAGCCCCCCCGCCACGGCCAGCCAGCGGTCGAGCGGCGTCTCCCGCCCGCGCGCCCAGCGCCGCGCCAGGTCGACGATGATCAGGTAGGAGAAGAGCACGGCCAGCGAGGCGGCGAGGGCCGACATGTAGTTGACCCGCGCCGAGATCTGGCTGAGGGGGGCGAGCGAGAAGAGCCTGCCGATGAGGACGTAGAGCGGCGTCCCGGGCGGGTGCGGGACGCCGAGGGTGTACGAGGCCATGATGAACTCGCCGCTGTCCCAGAAGGGGGAGCTGATCGTCAGCGTCATCATGTAGACCGTGTGGGCGACGAGGAACGCCGCCGCGGCCCCCCAGGCCACGGGATCCCGAACCCACGCGCCGAGCCGTTCGCGCCAGTCCCGCATCGTCTAGGCTCTCCCTCTGGCGATGATCTCCTCGGCCAGCTCCAGCGTCTCCCGCGCGGAGCTCTCCCAGTCGTACCGCGCCGCCCACGCCCGGCCCGCGCGCCCCATCCGCAGCCAGAGCCCATCGTCGCTCAGCAGGCGGACCAGCGCCTCGGCCAGCGGCCCGACCTCGCCGTGGGGCACGAGCAGGCCGGTTTCCCCGTCGCGCACCGACTCGCTCAGCCCGGGCGAGCGGCTGGCCACGCAGGGGATGCCCAGCGCGTTGCCCTCGATCACCGAGAGCCCCCAGCCCTCCTTGGGAGAGGTGTAGACCAGGACCCTGGTCCGGTAAAGCGTCTCCAGCTTGGCGGCCCCCTCCTGGTACCCGAGAAAGCGCACCCGCCTCCCCACGCCCAGCGCCTCGGCCAGCGCCTCCAGCCGCGGGCGGTAGTCGCCCTCTCCGACGATCCAGTACTCCGCCCCGGGGACGCGCGCCAGGATCGCCGGCAGGGCGCGCAGGACGAGGTCGATGCGCTTGTACTTCTTGATCCGCCCCAGGTAGGTGATCACCGGCCCGGGCGGCTCCTCCCCGCGGTCGGGGGGGCGGTAGTAGTCGTGATCGATCCCCGCGCGGATGACCCGCATCCGCTCCCGGGGGATCCCGCGCCGGACCAGGTCCTCGAGCGTCGTCTGCGACAGCACCGAGAAGCGGCTGCGCCGGTAGACGAGCGGGATGAACTGCTCGTAGAAGTAGACGTAGAGCGCCAGGGGCAGCGCCGCCTGGCGGAAGACGGTCGTGCCGAAGAGGTGCGGGACGATCCCCAGCACCGGCGCCCGGCGCTGGAAGAGCGGGGTGAAGAAGGGGATCTTGTTGATGTCCTCGACCACGAGGTCGACCGGCGACTCGCGCATCACTCGCCGCAGCAGCGCCGGGGCGCGGAAGTTGAAGTCGTACTGGCTGCCCGCCCGGCGGATGCGCAGCCCCTCGATCTCCTCCTCCCGCGGCGCGCCCGGCCAGCTGCCGGTGACGAAACTGACGCGATGGCCCCAGCGGACGAAACGGCGGAAGATCTCGTAGAGGATCACCTCCGCCCCGCCGAACTCCGGGTGGCGGATGTCGCGGTAGCTGACCACCGCGAAGTGGCGGCCCGGCCGCGTCACGCCCGCCTCCCCGCCGATGCCGCCGGCCTGCGGGCCAGGACATTGACCATGGCGAAGGTGTAGGGCCCCAGGCGCCGCCGCCGCAGCCAGCCGCGCCAGGATCTCCCCAGCGGGCCGAGGAGCGGGATCTCGCGCGGGTATTGCGGCAGCCGGGCCAGGCGGACGCGCAGCAGCGCGTAGCGCAGCGAGCGGTACCAGAAGCCGGGGACCATCCAGTCGCCCCCGACGCGCAGGACTTCGTATCCCGCCGCGCGCATGAGGCGGCTCAGCCCGCCCGGCGTGAATTCCGTCTCCCAGCCGGCGAACCAGCGATCGAGCGCGATCAGCAGGTGCTTGACGAGCGTGTAGGGATGGTAGCGCTGCGGCACGTCGATGAGCCCGTAGCCTCCGCCGGCGGTGACCCGGAAGCCCTCGTCGAGCAGCGGGCGGGGGTCGCGGAAGTGCTCGAGAAGCCCCTGGTGGAAGACGAGGTCGAAGGCGCCGTCGCGAAAGGGCATCCTCGTGGCGTCGCCGCAGACGCACTCGACGCGCAGGCCCAGCGCCGCCGCCTGGGGCCGGATGACCTCGAAGGCGCTCATCACGTAGTCGAGGAGGAAGACCCGGGCCCCGGCCTGGACGAGGCGCAGGCTGTCGCGCCCGCTGCCGGCGCCCACCTCCAGCGCGCGCATGCGCTCCAGCGGGAGCTCGCGCAGCTGGTCCAGGAGCCGGTCCTCATTGGTGTAGACCTGATCGATCTCCCGGCGCTCGCGCCAGTAGCGCTCCCAGTGTCCGGGGGTCGAGCTCCTCATCGGGCCATCCCTCGCCGCTCTCCGTCCCATGATGGGGGGTAAGGTAGCACGGCCCGTCGGGCCGGTCCACGCGCCCCTCAACCCCTGCCTTCCGGCGGCGCGAGCTCTCCCGGCCGGATCGAGCGGGCGGCCGCGTCGAGCACGCCGTTGACGAAGGCGGGGCTGCGCTCGTCCCCGTAGCGATGCGCCAGCCGCAGCGTCTCCTCCATCACGACCGCCGCCGGCACCCCCGGCTCGAGCAGCAGCTCCGTGACCGCCAGCCGCAGCAGCGCCCGCTCGACCCCCCCGAGCCGGTCGAGCTCCCAGTGCTGGAGGACGCCGGCGAGCGCGCTGTCGACCCGATCGGCCTCTTCCAGGAAGCCGTGCACCAGGCGCCGGGCGTGCTCGCGCCCCTCCGCGGTGAAGCGGAACCGGCCCAGGGCCAGGGCCAGCGCCTCCCGGGGGTCGTCGCCGGTCAGGTCGACCTCGTACAGCACGCGCAGGGCCACCTCTCGGGCCTTCGGGCGCCCGCCGCGGCGCTCCAGGATTCCGCTCATGCCCTGCCGTCTTCCGCGCGCAGCAGGTGGACCATCTCGATGCCCGCCTGGGCCGCTTCCCAGCCGCGCCCGCCGCCCTTCACCCCGCTGCGCTCGAGCGCCTGCTCCATCGTCTCGGCGGTGATGACGCCGAAGATGGCCGGCACGCCCGACTCCCATCCCACCTGGGCGATGCCGCGCGAGACCTCTCTGGCCACCTGGTCGGCGTGGCTCGTCTCGCCGCGCACGATCGAGCCCAGCGCCAGGATCAGGTCGTAATCCCCGCCGGCGGCCTTGTGCTTCGCCACCAGCGGCAGCTCGAACGAGCCCGGGACCCAGAAGACGCGGATGTCCTCGTCGGCGCAGCCGTGCTGCGCGAGGCACTGGGCGGCGCCGGCCACCAGTTGGTCGGTCACCAGGCGGCCGTAGCGGCTGGCGACGATGCAGACCCGCAAGCCGCGGGCGTCGAGCTTGGCGGAGAACTCCTTGGGCATGTGCTCCTCCCTCATGAGTGGTGGGCGGCCCGCCGGCCGCAGGCCGGATCCTCGTCGAAACAGTGGCCCATCTTCTCCCGCTTGGTGGCGAGATAGCGTTCGTTGTGCGGATTGGAGGGCACGACCAGTGCCACGCGCTCGACGATCTCGAGCCCGTGCCCCTCCAGCCCGACGCGCTTGGCCGGGTTGTTGGTCAGCAAGCGGATCCGGCGGCAGCCGAGCTGCGCCAGGATCTGCGCCCCGATGCCGTAGTCGCGCTCGTCGGCGCGGAAGCCCAGCCGCAGATTGGCCTCGACCGTGTCGAGGCCCTCGTCCTGCAGCGCGTAGGCGCGCATCTTGTTCACCAGCC
The DNA here is from genome assembly GCA_016867695.1 of Candidatus Eiseniibacteriota bacterium. Classification (GTDB taxonomy): domain Bacteria; phylum Eisenbacteria; class RBG-16-71-46; order CAIMUX01; family WJJG01; genus VGIY01. The sequence continues at coordinate 4,736 of VGIY01000019.1, forward strand.
CGATCCCGCGCCCCTCCTGGCGCATGTAGACGAGGATGCCCCCCTCGGCGGCGATCAGCTCCATCGCCCGCTCGAGCTGCTGCCCGCAGTCGCAGCGGGCGCTGTAGAGCGCGTCTCCGGTCAGGCACTCGGAGTGGACGCGCACGAGCGGCGCCTGCGCGGCGCCCCTCCCCTGCCGGACGAGCGCCAGGTGGTGCGCGCCGTCGATCAGGCTCTCGAAGGTGTGGGCGCGGAATTCCCCGAACCGGGTGGGGAAGCGCACTTCGGCGACCTGGCGGACGATCGTCTCGTGACGGCGGCGGAAGGCGATCAGGTCGGCGACCGAGGTGATCCGCAGGCCGAAGCGATCGGCGATGGCCAGCAGTTCGGGCAGCCGGGCCATCGACCCGTCCTCGGCCATCACCTCGCAGAGGACGCCGGCGGGGGTGAGCCCGGCCAGCCGCGCCAGGTCGAGGCTCGCCTCGGTGTGCCCGGCGCGGCGCAGGACGCCGCCGGGCGCGGCGCACAGGGGGAAGATGTGCCCCGGGCGGGCCAGGTCCTCGGGGCGCGTCTCGGGGCCGATCAGCGCCAGCGCCGTGCGCGCCCGGTCCTGGGCCGAGATCCCGGTCGTCGTCCCCCGCACCGCGTCGACCGAAACGGTGAAGGGCGTCTGCATCCTGGCCGTGTTGCGCGCCACCATCGGCGGCAGGTCGAGCGCGCGCAGGCGCTCCTCCTCCAGCGAGACGCAGATCAGGCCGCGACCATGGGTGGCCATGAAGTTGATCGCCTCGGGGGTCACCTTCTCGGCGGCGCAGATGAAGTCCCCCTCGTTCTCGCGGTCCTGATCGTCGACGACGATGACGATCTCGCCGGCGCGGATGGCGGCGATCGCCTCCTCGACTCGGTCCAGCGCCCCGCCCCGCTCCCGCCTCGGCTTCACCATGCGCTCCCTCCTCCCTCGCCGCGCCCGCGCGCCGCCCCTCGTGCGGACAGCAGCGCCTCGGTGTACTTGGCCAGGATGTCGACCTCGAGGTTGACGCGCGCCCCCGGGCGCAGGCGCGCGAGAAGCGTGCGCGCGCAGGTCTCGGGGACGATGTAGAGCTCGCAGATCGCCCCGCGCAACGCCCCGACGGTGAGGCTGACCCCGTCGACGGCCAGCGAGCCCTTGGCCGCGAGATAGCGCGCCAGGCCGGCGGGAACGGCGATCGCCAGCGTCTGGTCTTGGCCCCGCCGCCCGCAGCGGACGACGCGGCCGAGCCCGTCGACGTGCCCCTGCACCCAGTGCCCGCCCAAACGGCCGTCGGCGCGCAGCGCCCGCTCGAGATGGATGCGCGCGCCCGGGCGCCAGCCGCCGGCGGTCGTGCGGCGGAGCGTCTCGGCAACGGCGGCGGCGGCGAACCGACCCGCCCTCGCGTCGCTCGCCTCGACCGTGAGGCAGACGCCGTTGCAGGCGATCGAGTCCCCGGCCGACAGCCCGCCCGCCGTCGCCGGCGCCGAGAAGCGCAGGCGGCGGCCGCCGGGGAACGCGCGCGTCTCGAGCAGCGTCCCGATCTCTTCGATCAGGCCGGTGAACACGCCTCTCCTCCTGCGAGCGTCACCCGGGCGCCCGATTCGGCGTCGCCCGAGCGGCCGGCGGCCTCCCCCCGCGCGGCGGAAGCCGCCTCCTCGAGGCAGGCCTCGACCCGCGACTCCCAGGCCTCCACCAGCAGGTCCGGCCCCGCTCTCGTCACCCGCAACGGGCCCAGCCGCAGGCCCTCCGGAAGAGTCCCCACCCCGATCTCCCGCGTCCAGGTCCACTCCCCCCCCAGCAGCAGCGGCGCCACGACGAGGCGCACGCGGCCGACCAGCCGCTCGCGCAGCAGGGCGTTCGACAGCGTCGGCCCGCACTCGGCCATGACCTCCAGGAAGCCGCGCTCCGCCAGCCGATCGGCCAGCGCGGCCAGGTCCACGCCGGAGCCTCCGTGCCCCTCGGGAAGCACCCAGACCTCGACGCCCCGCCCGGAGAGCCTGGCGATCGCCTCCCGCGGCGCCCGCGCGCCGCAGGCGACGATCCAGCGCCCCCCCGGCGATCCCGCCAGGTGCTCCAGCAGGCGGTCGTCGCTTCCCGACCGGGCGCGCGAGTCGGCCACGACGCGCGCCGGCTGCCGCGGCCAGGCCGGGGGCGGGCATCCGGCCGCGGCCGCGCGGCGCAGCCTGGCCAGAGGATCACGCCCCGGCCTCGCGGTCAGGCGGGGCAGGTCGTCCGTCAGCGTGCCGAGGCCGGTGAGCATCGCGTCGGCCGCGGCCCTCCACTGGTGGACGCGAAGGCGCGAGGCCTCGCTGCTGATCCACTGGCTGGAGCGGTCTTGCGCCGCCTGGCGCCCGTCCAGGCTGGCGGCGATCTTGAGCGTGACCAGCGGCCTCCCGCCGCGCAGGCGCCAGAGGAAAGGCGCGTTGAGCGCCGCCGCCGGGGCGGCGCAGACTCCGGTCTCGACGGGGATCCCGGCCCCGCGCAGGATGGCCAGCCCACGCCCGCTCACCAGCGGATGCGGGTCGCCGATCGCGGCCACGAGCCTCCCGATGCGCGCGTCGACGAGCGCCGGCGCGCAGGGCGGCGTGCGCCCCTCGTGCGCGCAGGGCTCGAGCGTGACGTAGACCGTGGCGCCCTCCAGCGCCCCGGGGCCCGCCGCGGCGAGCAGCGCCGCCTCGGCGTGACGCTCCCCGCAGGCGAAGTGCGACCCCACGCCGAGGCAGCGCCCGGCGCGCACCGCCACCGCCCCGACGCGCGGATTGGGGTGCGTGCTCCCGCGGCCCAGGCGCGCCGCCTTCAGGGCGAGGCGCATCCAGCGCAGGTCATCCCGCTCGCGCGCCAGGTCCGCTCGTCCGCCTCGTTCGCTCACCCGATCCCCGCCAACGAAAAGGGCCCCGCCTTCGGGGCCCTGCGTCCGGAAGCGGCCGCCCAGCCCGCAGAGCCGCCTCCACGGGGGTCTCTCCGCCGCCTCTCTCCTTCTCCCTTCCAGACTCTCACTGTCGGCGCCCGGATTCCACGGGCTCGACCCGCCGGGCTGCCCCGCCGGGCTCGCGGGCTCTCACCGCCGGTCGGGATTTCCACCCCGCCCCGAAGGAGATCCTCTGTGCTGAACGAAGGAGTATGCCGCAGTCGCCCGCGGATGTCCAGGGCTCGCGGTCGCCCGGCGGTGTCCAGGATCCGCAGTCCCCCGCGGAAGTCCAGAACTCGCAGTCACCGGGGATGTCCGGGACTCGGAGTCGCCCGCGGCGGCTCTCCCAGGGCGTCCAGGATCTGCCTGGCTCTCAGGACATCGCTCTTCGGCACGAGCACCTGGCCCCAGAAGCCGACCGCCATGGCGAAGACCCCGTCGAACCCGGGGACCTGCGCCGAGCGGACCCGGGCGGCGATCCCCGCCGAGCGCAGCAGCGCCTGCAGATGGATCGCCGAGTCCTCGTCGGCGGCGTCATGCACGGGCCAGAGGTCGAGCCATTCGAGGGCCCCATCGCCCGGTCCCGCCGGGAGCCCCTTCTCGCTGTGCAGGTGCCCGTACTCGCCTCCGTTCCCATCCTCGGTCCCGGCCCCACCCGTCCCGTTGCGGTCGGTCACATCCACCCCCAACGAAGACGGGGTGCGTGGCGCCGCCACCCACCCCGTCCCACCGTTCATCCAGGAGGTACGACCCGGATTTCGATTCCCCAGCCCTTCGCTCGCGCCCCGGCCCGTGGGGGCGGACCGGTGCGCGGCCGGGGCTACTTCATGACCTTGAACTCGATCCGCCGGTTCCGAGCGCGGCCCTCGTCGGTCTCGTTGCTGGCCACCGGCTCGGACTCACCCTTGCCGTCGACCATCATCTGCTCCGCGGGCACGCCCTTGCGCACGAGATAGTCCCGGATCGCCTCGGCCCGGCGCAGCGACAGACGCTGATTGTACTCGTCGGAACCGCGCGAGTCGGTGTGCCCGACGATCGTCACCCGCGTCTCCGGCTGGCGCTTGAGCACGTCGGCGATCTGGTCCAGCAGCGGGATCGGATCGGCGTGCGTGAACTCCGCCGAATCGTACTTGAAGTTGATGTAGACGAGCGGGAACTCCGTCACCACCGTCGGCTCCGGGCACTCCTTCTCCACCACCTGCGGCGCGTACGCCTCCACCCTCTCGGGGATGTGCACCACTTCCACATGCCGCTCGCGCTGCACGAACTGCGGCGCGCCGCACTGCGCCTGGTTGAAGCGCAGGCTCACTCCCATGCGATGGCTCTCGCCGAAGTCGTTCGGCTCCTGGACGAAGGCATAGTCGAACTCGAGGAACTTGACCCGCAGGCCAAGGCCCGCGGTCAGTTCCCCGTCGTCCAGCCCCAGGCGCAGCGCCCCGCCGAAGTCCTCGCTGAGCGGAATCGCGAACTCCGCACCGGCGTGATACCTCAGATCGTCCTCGTCGATGACCTTGTCCAGGTCGAAGCCGAAGGTCAGCCCCTCGATGGGCATCAGGGCCACGCCGCCGCGCAGGTTCATCGGGATGTTATTGGCTTCCTCGTCGCTGCCGATCTCCGAGGCCAGGTCCTTCATCACGATGCCCGCGCGCATCCACTCGACCGGCTGGAAGCCGACGCCGACGTCGATGCCGAAGCCGCTGACGCCGTCGTCGCCGGCGACATCCGCGTTCAGACCCTGATGCAGGTACTTGACCGTCCCGCCCACGGTGAACCTGTCGGTCGCATACGCCCCGTGGAGCATGACCGCCATGTCTCCGTAGTCGAAGGTGCCCATCTGGCTCCCGTCGGCGCCCCGCTGATCGATGTCGCTCATCCCGGAGCTGAGCAACCCAAGGCCCAGCGCTCCCCAGTCGAAGCGATGGGACCCGGCGAAGTAGCTCAGGTTCCGGTCCTCATCCATGCCCAGGGCATACATGCCCGCCAGCTGCGTGCCGCACGACCAACCGAGGGCGGCCGGGTTCCAGTACCCCGCCGTCGCATCGTTGCCGGCCGCGACATACGCACCGCCCATGCCCAGCGCCCGCGCACCCACCCCCATGCGCAGGGCCGGCATCGCGTGGTTGCTCGAGCTCTCCCCGCTCGCCGCATAGGCCGGAGCGCCCAAGGCGACCGCGGAGACGAGGAGCAGCGCCGTGATCGCGACCCCCCTACTCCCTCTCAACATCGTCGTACCTCCTTCGTTGAGCCGTATCGTCGCTCTGCACCACGAACGTCGCCGCGTGCGCGCAGAACCCGCCGGACGGGGCCGCCGGGCGGCCCCGTCCGCGCGCAACCTCCTACTCCTTCCAGATCACCGCCTTGACCGTGGCCGTCTTGATCGCCGATCCGTCATGGGCCTCGAGGCGAATCAGGTAGGCCCCGTTGGCGAGCGGCGTCCCGTCGGACGCGACCCCCGCCCAGGGCACGGAGAAGGTCCCCGCCTGGCTGAAGTGCTGCCGGCTGGAAACCGTGCTCACGTACTCGCCCGCGAAGTCGTAGATCTTGATCGTCATGTCGGCCCTGCGGCTCAGCGTGAAGTGGATCATCGACTCCATCAGCGTCGGGTTCGACGGGTTCGGCGTGACGTAGGCGTTGCTCAGCGCCAGCGTCGCCGCCTCGACCAGGATCGGCACGACCACCCGATCCGCGTTGCCCGCCTTGTCGGTCACATCCACGACCGCGTGATAGGTCCCGGGAGCCAGGCCGCCGATCACCCGACCGGAGATCTTGCCGCCGTCGATCGTGATCGTCACGCCGTCGGCGATCTCCATCCCGTCGGGGCCGAGCAGCTTGGCCGACACGGAGGCCAGCCCCGCGCCCTCGTCCTCGACCATGATCTCGAAGTCGAAGTCCTTGCCCGGCTCCACCCAACCCTTGGACGGCGACACCAGCCGCGCCGTCGGCGCCGACATGTCGACGATGAAGCGCTGCTCCACGTACTTCGAGCCGCTGTTGCCGGCCCAGTCGTAGATGCCGCGATCGTAGACGTGCAGCCCCGTCGCCCGGTCGTAGTAGCAGTCCAGGGCGATCGTCGCCAGCGTGTCCGCAAGCCCGGTGTCGGGATCGAAGTTCACGACCAAGCTGGCCACGCAGCCCGCGGTGTAGTCCTCCATGTGCTCGATGTGCTTCTTCGTGTAGAGGGTCACCTCGAGGATGTCGCCGTCCTGGATGTTGTGCGTGCGACCGCCGGCCATGATCGGCAGGCGGACCACCATCGTGTCGTCCGGCGTGTAGGAGCCGGTCTCCGCGAACAGCGGCGGGGTGATGTAGGGAATGATCTCGTCGGCCGTGCCCGAGTGCAGCAGCAGCCGCTCCTCGATCTCGTCGATCTCCGCCTGGTCGTCCTCGTCGTGGACCAGCCAGAGGTCGTACTTGATCCCCGGATCACCGATGCAGCCGTCGTCCTCGATGATGTCCTCGTGCCAGCCGTTGTCGCCCCCCTCGCTGCCGAACAGCGGGAAGAGGTGCTCCGGCCGGACCAGGATCCCGGCCCCCGCGTCGTAGAGGTAGACCGTCAGCATGTCCTCGTGCCGCTGCTGCATCGTGATCGGGTTGATGTACCCGGCCACGTTGCTCAGCCGCGGGTTGTCCACCCAGCCGCCATGGAAGGCGATGTAGGGCGCCGTGTTGTCGACGTAGAACCTCGCCCCCGGGGCGTTGGACGGCAGGCTGACCCAGTCCGCCGGACCGTTCAGCTGCTTGTACATGACGTTCAGCGTGTGCCAGCCCTCGGTGAGCCACCAGGCGCGGTTCGTCGAGTGCTGGTAGTAGACCTGGTAGCGGGTGCCCTCGAAGTTCTTCTTCTGAACGTCGATGTCCCCGTTGCCCTCGGCCCACTCGCCCTCCGGCATCCAGGAGGCCACCTGGTGGCCGTCGATGTAGATCTCGATCGTGTAGGGGTCGATCGGCTCGACGCCCGTCCCGTTCAGGTCGATCAGGATCTTCGGATCGACGTCCGTGTAGTTCCAGCGGCCCGCGTAGGGGCTCCACGGGGTGAAGCTGCGCACGACCACCGGAGCGTTCCACTTCGGCACGAAGAGCGCGAAGTGGGGCCGGTAGTAGCACCACTTGGAGACCTTGAAGGTCACCCTGTTCTCCTCGGGATCGACGTCGACGAAGGAGATGTCCTTGCCCGTCCAGCCGAGCGCGCCGAAGTCGGAGTCGTCGTACCAGTTGTACGCGCGAACGGTCAGGTAGGGCTCGATCTCGGCGATCTGCGCCTCCGTGACCTGGTCCTCCGGGATGTCCAGAGACTTGGCCAGCGCGGCGCGGACCCCCGCCTCGTCGTAGTCGATGCTCAGCGTCCACGGATAGGCCGGGTCGGTCTCGTGGTTCTCGTCCTCGAGCCAGCCCATGGCGTAGCCGGTCCGCGGAATCATCTGCAGGTAGCGCACGTCGTCCGGAGACAGCTCCGGCACCAGGCTCGGGCTGAGCAGCAGGCAGCCGTCGTAGTCGCCCGCGCCGCTGGCGCTCGGCACCGTCGCCGTCGCGTAGAGGTGGTCCATGGCCTCGGTGTCCATGTTCGGGTAGCCGGGCACGCGGGCCGTGCCGTTGCTGCCCAGGACATAGGTCACCGGCCAGTTCCACATGTGCTTCACGTGCAGGTCGATCTCCAGGTCGTCGCTCAGCGCGCCGGCGAAGATCGTCGACTTGCCGCAGTCGTCCCAGACCCACTCGGCCGCGCCCTGCCAGACCTTGCTGAACGGGCCGTCGATCATCCGGTGCATCTCGACGCACCAGGGCTGCCCGCCCTGACCGACCGGCGTGGGCGGCAGGTAGAGGACGTACGGACGCTGGTCCGCCCGGCCCATGTCGACCCGGATGACGATGTCGTCCGGATCGCTCCCGCCCTCCAGGATCAGGTTCAGGTCGGCCAGGTCCGCCAGCTCGCTGACCGGGGCCAGGTCGAGCGACCCGTCCTCGTAGAGCACGACCTCGACCAGCACGACCGGCGGATTCGGGTCCTGGTTGGGGACTTCGTCCTTGGCCACGGCCCGGAACCAGACCTGCTGGCCCACCGTGAAGGTGCGCAGGTCGATCGTCGCATACCAGAGGTCGCACATCTCGTCGAGCCAGTCGCTGTGCTCAGGATCCACATCCGGCTCGATGTCCCGGGTGATGCCGAACGGAATCCAGGTCGTGCCGTTAGTGCTGTACTGGAACTGGACCTCGGCGATGTGGTCGTCGCTGTAGGCCGCGGCGTAGATGTCGCAGTAGGTCGTGCGGTCGTCTCCGTGCGGAATCTGCCAGGGGTCGAAGCCGGCGATGCGCGCCCGCGGCGGCACCTGGTCGCTGATCACCAGCGTCACCTGCCCGCTCTCGTACCCGTTGCACTCCTCGTCCTCGACCAGGATGCGCACGTAGTAGGAACCCTCGGGCTCGCCGCTGGTGTTCCAGGTCACCGAGGTCGAGACCTCCTCGTGAGGCTGCTCGTCCGTCGGCGCCTGCCAGAAGCCGATGTCCCGCCAGGTCTCCTCGGGCTCGTCGTTCACATAGGGCCCCTCGACCTGGAAGATGATCTTGGCCACGCCGGTGTGCAGCGCCAGCCCCTCTTCCACGTCGTGAGCGGTGGCCCAGAGGTCGATGGTCATGCCCGCGGTGATGTCGATCGGCAGCGTCGGGTAGAAGGACTCGCCCTCCACCTCGACCCGCGTGATCTGGCCCCACGGCGCGTCCACGTCGATCACCACCCGCTCGGCCACGACCGCGGCGTAGGCGTTCCCCGCCACGTCGTGGACCGTCAGGCGCACGTCGTAGAGGTCGCTGGGAACGAGCGTCTCCTCGCCCTCGCCGATGATGTCCCAGGCTCCGGCGAAGATCTGGCTGTTCACGTCCCAGACGATGCCGGGCGCCGAGAGGACGCAGTCGACCCAGTTCTCGGGATCGTTCTCCAGCGCCGAGAGCTTGTACTGCCAGCTCACCGTCTCGATGTCGATGTCGGCGTCGCTCGAGCCGAAGACCAGGTCGTAGTAGCGGTTCTCCGGATCGACGCGGCAGGCCTTCATGTCGTCGAACGGCGTGCGCACGTTGACCACCGGCATCGCGTAGTCGACGAACAGCGTGAAGAACGGGGCGACGATCGGCCGCCCGGTCGTCGGGTTGTAGTCGCTGTTGCCGACGTCGTCGGTGCCGACGGCGAAGACCTGGATCGTCTGGCCCGCCAGCGGCGAGAGATCCCAGTCATGGATGTGCCAGGTGTAGGGGTCGTTCGGGTCCTTCTGCACCTGGGCGTCGATCAGCATCGGCGTCGTGTCGCCCGCCTGGGCCCACATGAACTCGACCTTCTCGGTGTCGTTCTCGAAGCCGAGGATCTTCGCCGTCAGGTAGCTCAGGTCGCGCGCGTGGATCGTGCCCATCAGGTGCGGCATCGACAGCGCCCGCGTGTCGCCGGTGGCGCGAGCGATCTCGGTGATCGTCGCCGCCGGAGCGCGCGTGTCGACCACCGTGAAGGTCGCGTACCGGCCGGCCGCGAAGGCGTCGACCGCCGCTTCCGTGTTCCCGAGGATGTCCCAAGACGAGGCGGCCATGTGATACGTCAGGCCGACGATCGGGTCCTCCAGCGGGAAGGGCACATCCATCTTGTTCAGGTTCCAGTCGAAGACGTAGGGACGCGTGTAGTCCGGGTTGACGTCGCTCGCGTCCACGCCCCAGTTGTAGTCCACCTCGATCCAGGCCTCCGCCATGTTCAGGTCGGTCGCCCGCTTGAACATGAAGAAGACCGCGTCGTCCTCCAGCCCGAGCACATCGGTCTCGGCCCGCAGGCTGAGGATGTCGTTGCGCTCGACGGTCGTCGGCTCGACCGAGGCGGTCGCCGCCGGCGCCGTGTTGTCGACCGTGACGACCGCCGCGCCGCTCAGGTCGCGGCCCCACTCCTCGACGTTGCCCTCGAGGTCGTAGGCGATCGGCACGATCGTGTACTCGCCGTCGGGGTAGATCCAGTTGCCCTGGGCGTTCGTCGCCCGGGTGTTCCAGATCACGTGCCAGAAGTAGAGGCCCATCTCGTACGCCGGCGGGCACTCGTCCGTGCCCACCAGGATCCGCTGGCCCTCTCCGTCCTCGGCCCAGAACTCGACCCGCTCCAGCCCCGTGTCGGCGATCTGGGTGCGGGCGACGAGCGTCACCTCGCGGGCCACTCGCTTCTCGAGCGTCCCGCCAAGGACGATCTCGTCGATGTAGCGCGGCCAGGTGTTGTTGGCCGAGCCGATCATGTTGTTCCCGTGCGCCGCGCCGTCCCAGAGCGCCACGTAGCCCGGCATCGAGGTGCCGGCGTCGAGCGCGATGTCGCCGCCGTCGAAGATCCCGTTGGCGTTCATGTCGATGTAGAGCGCGTCGTGCTCGCCCTGCCACTCGCAATCGGCCTCGTAGCCGTCCTGCGCGCTGCCCATGTAGGTGTCGTCGATCCAGCGGACCATCGCCGGGATCGCCCAGATCTTCGTGAACTCCGGCTTGATGTTGTCCTCGACGGTGATCATCAGGTGCTCGGACTCGCCCTCGCGGCCGACCGTGTCGTAGAAGATCGCCCGCACGTGGTAGGCGATGTCGCGCACCAGCGGATAGGGCGTCGTCCAGGTGACGTCGGCCGTCCAGCGGGCGAACGGCGTGTCGATGTTCTCCGCCGTCAGCGGGATGTCGTCGATCTCCGGCGTCGCCGGATCCGGGTCGATCACCGTCCAGTCGGCGCCGTCCTCGCTGTACTCGAAGCGCACGAGCACGACGTCGGTCGTGCCGTCGGTCATGACCACCTGCAGGTCCACCGGATCGCCCGAGGCGACCTGGTCGGCGGTCAGGTCGTGGTGGAAGGCCAGGGCGGTCGGATCGTCGATGTCCAGCGTCCAGGTCTTCCAGTCGTTCTTCTCGTTCTTCAGGATGTTGCGGTTGCCGGCGTAGTCGGTCGCCAGCGCGCGCACCTCGACGCGTCCGCTCAGACCGATGTCGTCCAGGACATCCGCGGCGTTGTCGAGCCGCAGCCACCAGACGTAGTAGGTCTGGCCGCCCTGGGCGAAGGTGAGGTTCGGCTCGAAGTCGAAGTCCCCACCCTCGGGCGCGATCCACTCGCCCAGCTCGTGCGTCCCGTCCTGGTGCATCTCGAGCCGGATCGCGCTGATGTCCGCGTCGCGGGTCAGGATCGTGAAGGCCAGGTCTCCCGTCTCCTGATCCGGCTTGATCGCCAGCGACGACCCGGCCAGCCCGTCGTTCTCGTACGCAGCGTAGTAGAGCACCGGCTCCTGATGGCCTCCCAGATAGCTGGGGAAGCCGTGGTAGTGCGAATCCGCCAGCTCGTAGAGCACCTCGGGCGCCGTGTGGTCGATCCGCAGGCTCCCGACGATCGGGCTCTCGTCGTAGTTGCCGTCGATGTCGGCGGCGATCGCCCGGATCTGGTAGACGCCCTCGGGCAGCGCGACCACATCCCAGCCGATCGACCAGCCGACGGTCATGGCGTTGTAGCCGGCGAGGACGAACTCCGTCGAGGGGATGATCCCAATGTCGGTCCAGGAGTCGGCGTTCGGCGCCTCGTACTGGACGCGCACCCAGGCCAGGTTCTCCCGCCCGCTCGGATCGACCGCCGTACCCATGATCATCGCGTTGTGTCCGGTCACCGCCAGGTGCGGATCGCTGAGCGGGATCCAGTCCGGCGAGCCCGAGGTCTTCGCCCACATCGGGAAGGCCGTCGGACCGGTGATGTCGTTGACGACGATCAGCGCCTCCTCGCTCCAGCCCGAATTGCCGGCGCCGTCGCGCGCCTCGGCCTTGAAGCGCACATAGGTGTCCATCTCGTCGAGGTAGTGCGTGGTCAGGAACTCCACCGCGTAGGGAGCCGTGGTGTCGAACGGATGGTCGCTGTCGTCCTCCGGCGTGATGTCGACCCGCTCCCAGATCGGGTCGCCGTACTCGTCGATGTCGGCGGCGAACCAGAACTGGACGTAGGCGACGTCGTCCTCGCTCTCGGTGACGTCGGCCGTCACGTCGAACGCGGAGCCGAAGGGATAGACCTCTCCGTTCACCGGCGCCGTCAGCAGGACGACCGGAGGCGTGTCGTCGAGCGTGAAGGGCAGGACCACCGGCTCGCTGTAGTTGTGGCCGTCGTCGACGGCGAAGACGCGCCAGGCCATGAGCGAGGTCGACTCCTCGGCCTCGTCCCACTCGCCGTTGCCGTCGTTGTCGAAGCCATCGGTCGCCGGCGCGGGGATCGTCCCGCTGACCGCCCAGCCGTCGCTCGGGTCGTCGTCATGGCCGAAGTGCAGCCAGACGCGGTCGGCCTCGGGCGCGGCGTAGTTCGGGCAGTACTGGACGAGGATCTCCTTCACCGTGATGACGTCGAAGCTCGGCGGCACAGGGTCGGTCACGATCGCCGTGACCGTCACCGGAACAGCCGAGGCGAAGCGCAGCCGCTCGGCCGTCACCTCCTCGATCGCCGGCGGCACCGGGTCGTAGACGAAGGTGTAGAGCTGCCCGCTGCCGACGTTGCCATCGAAGTCGGTCGCCCGGGCGCGAACCTGCCAGACCGAGGTGGTCTCGCCGAAGCTCGGCGCCGAGACGTGCCAGAAGGGCGTCGGCGGGACGCTGACCCTGGACAGCAACGGCAAGCCGGGGCCGTTGCCCATCGGGCCGGGCGGCGCGAGCACGCCGAAGTTGCGCGGATCGTGGACGGTCATGAAGTCGTTCCCGACCATGTCGATCGTGAACGCGTAGGGCGTCTCCGCGCCCACCGGGACGGGCACGTTGCCGACCTGCCAGATCCCGTTGCCCGCAACGGTCTCCAGCATCGCGTAGGTGAAGCCGTTCAGGTTCAGGGTCACGTTCTCCCAGGCGTAGGGGACTTCGGGAAAGTCGGTCTGGTAGAGAGTGAAGGTCATCGGCACGAAGCTCTGCGTCGTGTAGAGGTCCATCGGCAGCACCGTCTCGGTGTCCGTGTCGCCGCCGATGAGGACCAGTTCCATCGTCTCGACATCCGCCGAGTCGCTGGTGGCGAAGAACTCGTGCTCGACGCCGCTCAGCTTCCACTCGATCAGCCCGGCGACCGACCCGAACGACGGGTTGCCCGGCCAGTGCTGCGTGTGGGGCGGGGGCAGGTAGCGCTCGCCGCCGCCGTAGAGGTAGGCGTTCGGCGCCAGCTCGTCCTCGAGCAGGAGCAGCAGGCCCTCGGACATGGCCGCCTCGGCCAGGCCGCACTCGCCGGCCCCGATCTCGACGACCGCGATGACGTCGTAGGCGTCGGCCTGCGGG
>VGIY01000020.1 GCA_016867695.1 Candidatus Eiseniibacteriota bacterium
CCCGCCAGGGGGACCCGGTCGAGCTTGGCCGGCTGGTCGCCTTCCTCGTCTCGACGGACAACAGCTACCTCACCGGGCAGACGATCGTGATCGACGGAGGGCTGATCACGGCGCCGTAGGGCGGCGTCGGAGATGGCGCAAGCGCGCTGCGCGCGGTCGGCGCACAGGCCCGGGGCGCTTCAGGACTCGTGCCGGTCGAGGATGAACCGCGCCACGGCGACCGCGTCTTCCCACAGGAAGCAGGGCACCGGCGCGCCGGCCGAGCGACGCGCGGGGCCCGCCCCGATGGGGCCCCCGCCCCCGGCGTCCGGCGCGGCCTTGGCCCCCCCGGCGTCCGGCGCGGCCTTGGCCCCCGCGGCGTCCGTCAGCGCCGAGCCCGCTGCTGCCGGCGCCCACGCGCCCGCGGGCTGCAACTCCCCCCACGGGGCGACGTCCTCCGGACTGGGTCGCAGGCCGGGCGCGAGCACGACCGCCAGCAGCTCGCCGCCGTCCAGGAAGCGCGGCATCTTCGCTCGCCCATCCTTGCCCGCGGGGACCACCTCGATCTTCGCGCCCGCGCGGCCCGCCCAACCCTCGATCAGCACGAGATCGTGCTCGCCCAGGTAGCGCTCGACGAGCGCCTGCGTCCGGTCTTCCGTCTCCGGGATGTCGAAGTGGAACGAGACCGCCGCGGCCGTCACCGCCAGCGTCGCCTCGGCGCCCGCCTGGCGATGCAGCCACGAGTCGCTGCCTTCGCGGTCGAGGGCGTGCGGGTGGCCGCTGTGCTTGACCGTGGCCAACCGCAGGCCATGGGCACGCAGCAGCGGCAGCAGGCGGACGACGAGACTGGTCTTCCCGGACTTCTTGCGGCCGACGATCTGGATCGCTTTCACGCGCGGGTCCCCGTGGCCGAGGGCCTACGACAGCGTCGCCGGCAGCGCCGCGCCCGGGGTGTCCCAGCCGTTCAGGCGCGCCCCCAGCGACATCTTGCGCCGGACGACCCGGTCGATCATCGCGTCCACGCTCTCGATCCCGGCGGTCGAGCGCAGCAGGCGCAGCAGGTGGATGCCGCGGCCGAAGATGCAGCTGGCCAGATCCGCCCGGTCCGTCAGCGTGAGACGGTTGCAGTCGGCGCAGAAGTGATCGGTCACATTGGCGATGAAACCCAGGCCCCCGATGTGGCCGGGCACCTCGAAGCGAAGCGCCGGACCGGCGAAGGGCTCGGACTCGCGATGCACGAGCGCGGGTTTGATCAGCGCCAGGGCCGCGCTGGTCGGCACGAAGTCCTCCGGCGCCGCGAGCTGTCCGTTCGAGGCGTTCCACTCGACGAAGCGCACCTCGATCGGACGGTCCTGGGTGAGGGCGACGAAGTCGTCGACCTCGTCGAGATTGACGCCGGCCCGCAGCACGCAGTTGATCTTCACACGCACCCCGGCTCCGAGCGCCTCCTCCAGCGCCTCCCAGACGGCCGCGTGGCCCTCTCGGCCCGCCGCCGCGTGGCCCTCTCGACCCGCCGCCGCGTGGCCCTCTCGGCCCGCCGCCGCGTGGCCCTCTCGGCCCGCCGCCGCCGTGCGGCCTGCGCGGCCCGCGCCGCCGTCGCCGTCCCCGCCCGCGAGCGCCGCGTATCGCTCCGGGCGCAGCGTGTCGAGGTTGAAGTTCACGCTGCGCAGCCCAGCGCGAGAGAGGTCGGAGACTCTCCCGCGCAGGCCGTCCCCCTGAGTGGTCAGGGCCACCTCGCCCACGCCCTCCAACCCGGAGAGCATCGCAACCAGGTCGCCGAGATCGGCGCGCCGCCCCGGGTCGTCGCCTACCAGGCGTACCTTGCAGGCCCCGCGCGCCGCCATGAGCTGGAGGAGGTCGCGCAGCTCCGCGGGCTGCGGCAGATCGGCCGGTGCGGCTCCGGCGCGCTGCGTCGGGGTCAGAAGTCCGTCGGTATCCCGGTGGAGGTGGAAGCGGAGGTAGTGGACATCCATGCCTGCTCTGGCCATTCCTTCTCCCCGTGTACGATCACCTGCCCGGTCGCGCGTCTTCAACGCTCGGCTTCTCGTTCCCGGCGCGGGCCTCGCCATCCAAGGCGCCGGCCTCGCTTCACCGCGCCGGCTTCGCGTTCCCCGCACTCCCGGCCCGGCGCGCCACGGCGCCGGCCCGGCGGCCCGCGCCGCACGGCCCCGGGCGCGCGACGAGCCCCACCGAGAAGAGCTTCGGGGGCCTCGCCGCGTCTGTCAAGCGGCGGGCCGGCGGGGCCGCGGAGGGATCAGCGCACCGAAGCGTTGAGCGCCGTCGACACGGCGACGCGCAACGCGGGGTCCTTCATCCACTGCCTCAGCACGGGCCGCACGCGGCGCGGCCGCAGCGTGGCCAGGTTCTTGATCGCCAGCGCCGCGGCGCCCCAGACGAACCGGCGCGGGTCGGCCGCCAGGAGGCGCAGGATCTCCAGCCCCCGCTCCAGGGCCAGCGCGCCGATCGGCGCCGTGAACGCCATGGCGACATTCCAGCGGACGATCTCGTTGTCGGACTGGAGCCACTTCTCCAGCCGGTCCAGCGTCTCCTGAGGATAGACCCGCAGCATGCCCTGCCCGAGAGCGAAGGGGCCGAGGTTGCGGCGGATGTAGGGATCCCGGTCGGAGAGGTGGGGCTCGAGCATGTCGAGCAGCAGCCGGGCCCACTCGGGATGCTCCTCGTCGGCCACCGCGACCGTGGCGATGATCACCTGGCGGCGCACGGACGGGTCGGCGTGCCGGCTCCAGGCGCGCAAGTAGCGGACATTGGCCCGGAAACTCGACCGGATGATGCGCGCGATCGTGCTCGCCGCGTAGAGGCGGACCTCGCGATCCTCGTCCCGGGCCAGGTTGAGCGCGATGCGCTCCACCTCCTTGCGGTGATCCCGCCAGAAGGTGTCTAGCAGCGCGCAAGCCAGTTCGCGCGCCTCCGCCTCGGGCCGCGAGGCGCAGATGCGCGTCCAGGTCCATGCCTTGCGCCGCGCCGAGGCGGACCCGAGGCCCTGGCGCAGCTCGCGGAAGGCATGGGTCTTCAGGCCCGCCGACTCCATGGCCGGCCGCTGCGCGGCCACGGCCGCCAGTGTGCCGATCAGGAGGTCTGGCGTGTCGCACTCCAGCGCGCGGTCGACGCGGGTCTGGAGGAGTTGCAGGATCGGTCCGGCCGACGGATGCGCGGACGCGACGGCGCGCGCCGCCTCGTCAAGGTGCTTCCCTGCCCCCTCGGAGACCGCAACCGGCCCCTGCTCGGCCCCCGGCTCCGAGTACAACGCTGTCCTTGTGGTCATGAGCTCCCTGCCTTGCTTCACCCCTCACGGGATTATAATCCACAAGCCCCGCGCTCTCTGTGGAAAACCTCGGGAGTTTCTCCACATCTTTTCTGCAGGCACTCCCCGAGCCCCGGCACGACCGGACCAGCGCCTCCTCCGCTGCCTGGCGCCGCGCCGTTGCGCTGCGTTTCCGCGGCCGGAGGGCCGGCTCTTCGCGAACCCTCCCGGACTCACAGTGTCCTGCAATTGCGGGACTTGCCGGCCGGACCTCAGCGCCCGGCCTGCCCCTGGACGGACGAACCCACGCAGAATCAGCCCTGATGCAGCCCCTCATCCATCCCGCCGACGGAGCCATCTTTCCCAGAACCAGGACACCCTGTCAAGGACGCCTCCGGCCGGGGCCAGACACCGAAGCCGGAACTTACGACTGGTTTTCAACATCCGCCGGCGAAGTTTTTTGGCCTCGGAGAGAGGGTTTTTTTCGGCGCGAGGGCCCGATTCTGCCTCTCGGCCCCGGCGTTCCTGTGGGGCGTGGTTTCCCCGCTCGGTTGCGTGGGTTCGGGTGCGTTTGCGCGGGAGACTCAGCAGGTCAGGCCGAGCAGGGCCTCGCGCAGCCTCTCGGGGAATGTGGTCGCCCGATTGTCGGCCGCACGCACGCAGGCGTGAGTCGTGGTTCCCTCGGCGATGAGGGCCCGGTCGTGAACGATGCGATAGGCGAAGACGATCGAGCGGGAGCGCAGCGTCTCGACCCAGGTCTCTACCTGGATCAGGTCGTCGTAGCGCACCGGCGCCCGCAGGCGGAGCGCCGCCTCGACGAGCGGCAGCAGCAGGCCCGCCTCCTCGACGGCGCGGTAGGGCTTTCCGGCGCTGCGCAGGAGCTCGGTGCGGCCGATCTCGAACCAGGTCAGGTAGTGGGCGTTGTAGACGATCCCCATGCGGTCCGACTCGGCGTAGCGCACCCTCAGTCTCACGCTGCCCACGAGCCGGCCGCGTGCGGGGTCGTGCCGGAGGCTGGGAACGAAGAGGCTGTCGGAGGATCCGTCCGTCATGCGCCCCGCCCGGTTGCGCGCCACGCCGGGTCAGTGTCGGCGGCGCGCGACTGGATGTCAATCGCCGGGCGGCGCGCTACGGACCATTGGGCGGCCGCCGCTCCGGAGCGAAGACGGCGCCCTCGAGCCAGCAGGCGCCGGAAGGGAACTGCAGCCGGTAGCTGAAGCGCTCGGCCCGCCCTCCCTGGGCGATGGCGAACTCGCGCCCCTCGACGACCGCGGGCAGCGAGACGGCCAGAGGATGGCGATCGCTGCCGACCCGGCTCTTCACCCGGCCGGCGATCATGTTGGCGATCTCCCCCACGGCGTCGCGCACGAGGTGCCCGTTCTCCCCGCGCGCGCCCCGCGGGTCGCCGAGCAGACGCGCGGTCAGATCGCGCGCCAACTCCAGCGGGAAGTGGACGACGAGCGAGATCCTGATCCTCTCGGAGCCCAGGCCGACGATCCCCGACACCCAGGTCCCCTGCACCCGGGGTCCGGGCGCCTCGGTGGCCGCGGGGCGCACCCGGGCCATCATCTCGAAGACGTCGGCCGCGCCGACGAGCGCGGCTTCCGACACGAGCTCCAGCACGCCGCCCTCCGCGGACCGAGCTAGGCGGCGAGCGCCGCCAGCCCCTCGGTCACTTCCGCGACCACCGGGAGCCCGCGCGTCTCGGCGCCGGCCCGCAGCCAGGTGCGCACTTTCTCCAGCCGTGTGACGTAGATCGCCCGCACCCCGAGAGCGGAGGCGTGGTCGGCGATCAGCTTCCACATGGCTGCCCTCTCCTGGTCGGCCTGATCCACGGGGCTCAGCTCGACGAGGATCTTGACGAAGCCCTCTTCGGCCGCCCGGTCGATCGCCGCGAGGAGCGCATCGGCCTGCTCCGAGAAGCGGCCGCGCGCGGCCTGGATCACATAAGCGTCGCCGCTCGGCGTGGCGCGCACGTCGGCCCGCCGCCAGCCGCGCAGAAGCGCCTCCATCTCCTCCGGAGTGAAGGGCTTGAGCAGCAGCTGGAGGTAGCCGTGGGCGCGGGCGCGGGCCTGAAGGTCTTCGTTCGTGCGCAGGCAGGAGGCGACGTAGCGCACGCCCTGGCGCTCGGGCGTGCGCCTCATGTGGGCGAACATCTCGAACACCTTCTCGGGCCCGAGGCCGAGGTTCGCGACGACCGCGATCGGGGCTCGCGCGCCGAGGATGCGCAGCGCCTCCCTCGGATCCGCGGTCGCGACGATCCCCCAGGCCTCCGGCGCTCCGGCTCGGATCTGCTCGATCACCTTGGGCTTGTCCTCGACGACGAGCAGGTACTCGCCCGGCGGCAGTAGCGGCAGCGGCCCGATCAGCTCCGCCAGGCCGTGCTGCTCGAGCACCGCGCCGACCTTCTCGCCGAACTCCTCGCGCGTGAAGGGCTTGATCATGAACTGGGCGATCCCCATGCGCAGCATGCGCAGGACGACCGCCTTCTCCGATTCGGTCGTCAGCATGACGACCGGAATGGCGGCCGTCTCGGGGTTTTCCTTCAGTCGCCGCAGGCACTCCTCGCCGCCCATCACCGGCATGTTGATGTCGAGGATGATGATGTCGGGCCGGCTCCGGGCGACGAGGTCGAGGCATCGCTGTCCATGCTCGGCCTCGAGCACCTCGACTTCCGGCGCCAGCCCGGCGGCGCAGGAAGCGACGATGCGCCGGATCGTGGCACTGTCGTCGACCGTCATCAGCTTGAGCGGCATGGGCCCTCCGCGAAGGTGCAGGCGACTCGGGGAAAGCCCCTGATTGTGGACCGACATCTCCGGGTCACCCGAGGCAACCCCTCCGCCGGCCGTGAGTTGACCCCTTCGGCGGCGAGTTGACCCCATCCTGCTCCCGGCCTCCTCATCGCCCTCTGAACCGGCACGCCCCTGGCTTGCCCGCCGGGCATGATCGCGAAGCGACACCGAGGGGCCCGCGGACCGCGCTTCACGCCGGCCCCGGCTGCTCGACCCGGAATCCTCGGGCCACAATCCAATCCCCTACCCCTTCTTTCGCCACGCCGGGGCGCGAAGTGAAGCCCGGCGACGGCCGGAGATGAGAGCCTCCCATGGGATCGGCTGTGGCCCGGGCCCCGGCTGCGGCCCGCGCCCCGGCCACGGGCCGCCACTGGACGCCGGCGGCGCGGCCTCCGCGACTCCGGCGCTCAAGTCCCCTCCGGCGGCGGCCGTAAACCTAACCTGTAGGGCTTGATGCCCGTCGGACACCCGCTCCGTGAGCCCAGGGAAAGGCGAAGGGGGAGATGGAACTCGCCGACCTCGAACTGCGCTGGCGCGCCGCGGTCGAGCTGGCCGGAAAGGTCGAGCCCCGGGACTTCGGGTCCCTGGGGCGCTTGCGGGCGGCGCTCGAGGTGCTGGCCTCCGGCGACGAGGACGATCAAGGCCTCGGCGGGCGGGCGCGCCGGGCGCTGCGCACGCTCGACCTGGTCATCCTCCGCGACCTGCCCTTCGACGAGGGCATGGCCGCGGTCCGGCGCGGACTGAGCGGCGGCGAGGCTTCGGCGCCGCGGCAGGAAGCGGCCGGACCGGCGGCGCGCCCGCCGGCGAGCGGCGCGGATAGATCGGCCGGCGCGGTCGAAGGCTCCCTTCGCGGCGCGAACGACGCCGGCGCAGCTCCCGTGGGCCTCGCGCGCGGCGCGAACGACGCCGGCGGAGCGTTCGCGGGCGCAGCTCCGGGCCAGTACCTCGCCGTCGGACTGGGCGACGAGACCTACGGGCTCGATGTCCTGGCCGTGCGCGAGATCATCGCCCTGATCCCCATCACCCCGGTGCCCGGAGCCCCCTCCTGCCTGCTCGGGGTCATCAACCTGCGAGGCCGGGTGATCCCGATCGTCGACCTGCGCCGGCTCTTCGCGCTGCCTCCGGTCGACGCGGGCCCGGAGACCTGCATCGTCATCGCCGAGGTGCGCGGCGAGCCGACCGGACTGGTCGTCGACCGAGTCTGCGAGGTGGTCGCCGTCTCCGCCGACGAGATCGCGCCCGCTCCGGTCTTCGGATCGCAGGCCGATCTGCCCTTCGTCCGCGGTCTGGCCCGCGGCGGGAACCGAGTGACGATCCTCCTGGATGTCGAGGGCCTGTTCGCCGCGGGGGGGCTGCTCCGCCCGGGCGACGCGGCCGCCTGAACGGGGGGCGCCGGTGCCGAACCCAGCCGCCGAGCCGCAGCCCGCCCGGGTGCTCATCGTCGGCGTCGCCGACATGAAGCTCTCCGACAGGCCGGGCGATCGCGTGGTCACTCACGCGCTCGGCTCGTGCATCGGGCTGGCCGTCCACGACGCCCGCGCGGGCGTCGGCGGCATCATCCACTTCATGCTGCCCGCCTCCTCGGTCAATCCCGGGAAGGCCGAACGCAATCCGGCCATGTTCGGCGACGCCGGCATCCCCGCCTTCTTGCAGGAGGCCTGGGTTCTGGGCGCCCAGGCCGCGCGGCTGCGTGTCGTCATGGCCGGCGGGGCGCAGTTGATCGACGCCAACGACTTCTTCGCCATCGGCAAGCGCAATCAGACCATCGCGCGCCAGATCTGCTGGAAGAACCGCCTGCTGATCGATCGCGAGCATGTCGGGGGAACGCTCTCGCGCACGCTCACGCTCGAGATCGGCAGCGGACGCGCTTGGGTCAAGTACCAAGGACGGGAGATGGAGCTGTGATCACTCTCAATCAAGTCGTTCAGGACATCGACCTCCTCGATCCGCTGCCCGCGGCTGCGGCCAAGCTGGCTAAGATCGCCCGCGACTGGGAGGCCGACATCAACGAGGCGGTGACGATCATCCGCTACGACCAGGGGCTGACGGCCAACATCCTGCGCTACGCCAACTCCCCGATGGGCGGCGCCCGCTATCGCATCGCGCAGGTGCGCGACGCGGTCGTGCGCCTGGGCATCCCCAAGGTGCTCGAGATCGCCGTCACCGCCCACGTGCGCTCGCAGATGATGCAGGCCCTGCCGCAGTACGGCTACGGCAAGGAGGAGCTCTGGAGGCACTCGGTCGCCGCGGCCATGGCGGCCGACATCCTGACCTCGATGGCGACCACGCGCGTGCCGCCGGTCGCCTTCACCGCCGCGCTGCTGCACGACATCGGCAAGCTCGTCCTGGCGCGCCACCTCGACTCGCCGCACTTGAAGGCGATCGCGCACCTGATCGGCAATCACGGCCTCACCTACAGCCAGGCCGAGCAGGAGATCCTCGGATTCACCCACGCCACGGTCGGCGCGCGGGTCACCGAGGTCTGGAACATGGGAGAAGAGATCGCCCGCGCCGTCGGCGCTCATCACGACGTCGATGCCGAGGCCGGAGCGGCCAGCGACGCCGTGCGCATCTGCAATCTGGTCGCCAAGACGATCGGCTGCGGCCTGGGCAACGAAGGGATGAACCTGGCCGGCGACACCGGGGCCACCGAGCGGCTCGGGCTGGGGCGCGAGGACTTCGAGGCGCTCTGCGCCGAGGTGCAGACCTTCCTGCCGGAGATCGAGGCGATGTACAAGTAGCCGCGCCTCGGGCGCGGATCGTGCGCGGCGGCGCAGGAGGGCGCGGATCGTGCGCGGCGGCGCAGGAGGGCGCGGATCGTGCGCGGCGGCGCGGCAGGGCGCGCCGTCGCCGAAGGGGGACAGGGGATGGATGAGCAGCCTCGGCAGGATCTTCCGGCGGGCCGGAGCGTTCTGATCGTCGACGACTCGCGCACGACGCGCCGCGTCGTGCGCCGCGCCCTCGAGCTGGCCCGCCTCGGCATCGCCGACATCGCCGAGGCGGCCGACGGGGAGGAGGCCTGGGCGCACCTGCAGGCGCATCCCTGCGACGCGATCCTGACCGACATCCACATGCCGCGCCTCGGCGGCGTCGCCCTGATCGAGCGCTTGCTGGCCGACCCGCGCCTGCGGCGCGTGCCGGTCGTGGTCCTGACTTCCGAGGGCGGCGCCGGGAGGCTGGGGACCCTGCGCGCCCTGCGGGTGAGCGGTTACATCCACAAGCCCTTCCGGCCCGAGAGGGTTCGGGACGCGCTGCGGGACCTCTGGGGCGATGCCCCGGGAGAGACGACCGATGAAGCCGACCCAAGGGTTGCTTGAGCGCGTGGCGGCGCGCGTGCTCGCCGAGGCCGCCTACCTGTTCGTCGAGCCGCTGCGCCGCGACCCGCCGGAAGTCGAGAGCTGGCCGGCCAGCGGGGCGCGGGTCGCCTTCTCGGGACCGGCGCGCGGCTATGTCGAGATCTGGGCGCCGGATGAGGTCGCCCGCCAGCTTGCGGCCAACATGCTCGGCCAGGAGCTCGATGCGCCGGAGGTGGACGAGACCTTCGTCGACGCCATGATGGAGACGCTCAATGTGATCTGCGGCAACCTGCTGGCGGAGCTGGCCGGGCAGGAGCCGCTCTTCCGGCTCGGCGCCCCGAGGGCCTGCCGGCGGCTGGCGCCGCTCGAGGGCGACGGCGCGGGCGTCGACGCCTGGCTGCAGACCGGGGGCCACGCGCTGCTGGTGCGCATGCAGGTCGCCGCGCGGCACTCGCGCGTGGCCTGACCGCGCCATGATCCGCCTGCTCATCGTCGACGACTCGGCGGTCGTCCGCCACGCCCTGACCCGGCAACTGGGGCGCGATCCCGAGATCGAAGTCGTCGGCGCGGCGCCCGACCCCTACGCCGCGCGGGAGATGATCGCCCGGCTGCGCCCCCACGTGCTGACGCTCGACCTCGACATGCCGCGCATGGACGGCATCACCTTCCTGGGCAAGCTCATGGCCCACCATCCGCTGCCGGTGATCGTGGTCAGCTCCCACACGCCGCACGGCAGCAGGCTGGCGCTGCAGGCGCTGGAGCTGGGCGCCATCGACGTCATCGGCAAGCCGGAGAGCGCCTATGCGGTGGGGGACCTCGCCGCGCGGCTGACGCGGGCGATCAAGTGCGCGGCGATGATCGACGTGCGCAAGCTGGCGCCGCCCGGCCCGGACGGCGGCGCCGCGGCGGCTCGCGGGGCCTCCGCGGATGACGGCTTGCCGGGACGGGGCTCGGCGAGGATGAACGCCGATGCGGAGCCGGCGAACGCCTCGGGCCCCCTCGGCGTCGACGCGCCGCTCCCGAGCGTCGTCGCCATCGGCGCCTCGACCGGCGGCACGCGCGCCGTCGCCGAGATCCTGCGCCTCTTCCCGGCCGCTGCGCCGGCTACGCTCATCGTCCAGCACATGCCCCCCGGCTTCACCAGCGCCTTTGCGCAGCGTCTGGACCAGATCGCGGCGATGTGCGTGCGCGAGGCGGCCGACGGCGATCTCCTCGCGCCGGGGCTCGCGCTCGTCGCCCCCGGCGACTGGCACATGACGCTGCTCGGGAACGAGGAGCGCTGCCGAGTGAGGCTGCGTCGCGGGCCGCGGGTCCACTTCCAGCGGCCGAGCGTGGAGGTGCTCTTCGACTCGCTGGCCGAGACGATCGGCGATCGCGCCGTGGGGATCATCCTGACCGGCATGGGCGCCGACGGGGCGGAGGGGCTCCTTGGCCTGCGCCGCGCCGGAGCGCGGACGATCGCCCAGGACGAGGCGACCTCGGTCGTCTTCGGGATGCCGCGCGAGGCGATCGGGCGCGGCGCGGCGGGCCGAGTGCTGCCGCTGGGGAGGATCGCCGCCGCGGCGCTGGCGCCGAGGGAGGCGCGGGCGGCCTGAGGGCCCTTCGCCGCCGCTACTTCCGGTACCAGCGCGGTCCCTGCGGCGTGTCCTCCAGAACGATGCCCCGCGTGGCCAGCTCGTCGCGGATCTGGTCGGAGCGCGCGAAGTCCCGCCCCTTCCTCGCCGCCTGGCGCTCGGCGACGAGGGCGTCGATCGCCGCGTCCTCCTCGCCCGCCTTCTCCTCCGCCAACAGGCCGAGGATCCTGTCCGCCCGGCGGATCGCCTCGGCCGCGCGGCGGGCCTCCCCGCCCGTCGGCTCGAGGCGATTGACCTCGCGCATGAAGTCGAAGACCGCCGCGAAGGCCTTCGACATGTTCAGGTCGTCGTCGACGGCCTCGCCGAAGGTCTGCTCGAAGTCGGAGAGCGCCGGCGCGATCGAGCCCTCGGGCGCTCCGCCGGCCGCGGCCTCGGGGGCGGCCGCCGTGCCGGAGGTGGGTGCGGCGCCGCTGCCGGAGGCGCCGCCCGGGCCTCCTGCCGCCTCCTCCATCCGGCGAACGAACTGGCGGATGCGCACGACGCTTTCCCAGGCTCCCTTCAGCCCCTCCTTGGTGAAGTTGGCCGGGGCGCGGTAGTGGGTCGAGATCAGCAGGTAGCGGATGGCGATCGGGTCGAAGCCCTCCTCCATCAGCCCGTGCACGGTGTAGAAGTTCCCGAGAGACTTCGACATCTTCGTGCCCTCGGCCATCAGGTGCCGCGTGTGCAGCCAGTAGCGCACAAAGGGCTTGCCGGTGACGGGCTCGATCTGCGCCCGCTCGCTCTCATGGTGGGGGAAGATGTTGTCCTCGCCCCCGGTGTGGATGTCGAGCGTGTCGCCCAGGTACTTGCGTGCCATGACCGAGCACTCGAGGTGCCACCCGGGATAGCCGCGGCCCCAGGGCGAGTCCCACTGCAGCACGTGCGCCGGGTCGACCTTCCAGAGGCGAAAGTCGCCCGGGTTACGCTTCTGGTCGAGCATCTCGCCCGTCAGCCTGCCGCCGGCGCCCGCCTGCAGGTCCTCCAGGCGCTTGTGGGAGAGCCGGCCGTACTCCGGGTACTTCGAGATGTCGAAGAGAATGGCGTCTCCCGCTTGGTAGGCGATGCCCTTCTCGAGCAGCGCGGCGACGAGCTCGATCATCTCGGCGACATGGTCGCTGGCGCGGGGGTAGACCTGGGCGCGCTGGATGCCCAGAGCGTCCAGGTCGGCGAGGAAGGCCGCCTCGTAGAAGCGGGCGATGTCGAAGGCGGACTTGCCCTCCTGGCGGACGGCCTTCTCCATCTTGTCCTCGCCGGCGTCGTCGGTATCGACCGTCATGTGACCGACGTCGGTGATGTTCATCACCTGGCGCACCTCGAGGCCGCGGAACTCGCAGAGCCGGCGGATGAGGTCGGCCAGCAGGAAGGCGCGGAAGTTCCCGATGTGGGCGTAGGTGTAGACCGTCGGCCCGCAGTTGTACATGCGCACCAGCCCCGGCTCGAGGGGCTCGAAGTCGATCACCTTGCCGGCCATCGTGTCCTGGAAGCGGATGCCCACGGATCGACCTCCTCGCGTCTCGAGCCCCCCGTCCCGGCGCCCCCTCGTGCCGGCGCCCCTGCCCGGCGACGGGCAGGCCCGGCCCCCGGCCGGGCGCCGCCGGCGACCGCCCCTGGGCCCGCCGGGAGGAGCTCGCGGCGGGGGCCGGGGAGATGGAGGAGTGATTCTAGCGCCCCCGGGGTTCGGGCTGAAGCGGCAACGCGGGGAGCGCGACGCGGGGAGCGGCGATGCTGGGAGCGGCGGCGCGGGGATCGGCGGCAACGCGGGGAGCGCGACCGGGCGACGGGCGGCGCCGCCGCATGCTGCGGATCAAGAAGAGGTGGCTAATCGCTCCTAACCCGATGTTCAGTAATGCGTTGCGCCCGGATCGACGCTCCTCTCCGCAATCGCGGCCCTGCCACCCGTAAGCCTTTATCACCGAACTGGTTAGTCGGACCCCAGCGGTACTCCTCGGTCCACAACCATCGCTGCACGGCGGGGCGCGAGGAGCCGCCCTCGCCGGAATGCCCCTTTGCGCTTGACTCCCCCGGGTGCCGCTCCAAGAATGCGTCGGCTTTCGTTGGAGCAGGAACGCCTGGGACGCGTTCCCCCTCGTTGCGGCCCCGGGGCCGCAACGCCCTGCCGGCGAAGCGACAGAGGTGCGGGCATCGAGCCGCGCCCGATGAGTCGCCGACACCGGGGGGCGAGTGGGATCCGCCCCGGGCATGGTCCTAGATCAGGTGTCAGGGAAGGCGCCCGCATGGGGCCTTCGGCGGTGGACAGGCGTCCCCCCATCCCCACCGGTGTGTCGGGGGGGGAGGGTCTCCGGGGGGGCGCAAGGCCCGGATCTAAGGAGAGGTGAACGATGAAGAAGATCTTGCTGACTCTCTCGGCGGTCGCGTTGCTGATGGGGAGCGTGGCGGCGGTGCAGGCCCAGTGCCCGGGGTGCGCCGGCGCCGGCGTCTCCGGCTACCTGGCCCCGAACTTCCGGATGATCGACAAGGGCGAGGACAACAACGCGAACATGGGCTTCGGGATGGCGTTCAACCGCTTCCGCTTCTCGGGAACGGCGGAGTGCGGCCCGATCGTGAAGAAGGTCGGCTACAGGGTAGAGGTCGATGCCAGCAATCCCCAGGAGATCGACCTCCAGGACGTCTTCGTCCAGCCGCACTTCAACGACCTGCTCTCCTTCCGCATGGGCCGGTTCAAGAAGGCCTTTGGCAGGGAGCTGCTGCACCCGACGGCCAAGCTCATGACCGTCGACCGCCACGCCCCCAGCTCTCACCTGGCCGCCCTTCACTACGGCGACTTCGACACGGGTCTCGAGCTGATCGCCTCCGACCCCAAGTTCATGATCACCGCCGGCGCCTATGCGGGCGGCAAGTACGCGCCCAAGCATGCCGGCGGCCAGGATCCGGCGATCGACCTCGGCGCGCGGGCGATCTTCAAGCCCATGCCCGACCTCGAGATCGGCGCCAATGCGATGATGGTCGCGCTGCCGGGCGTCTACGAGATGGTGTCCGGCGACGACACGCCCGAAGACACCTCCGACGACGTCTACATGTGGAACTACGCGTTCAACGCCGGCGTCTACGCCGACGACACGGCGCTCTACCAGAGCAACTCCGGCATGGCCTTCGGCTTCGACCTGGACTATCAGAAGCAGTTCAACGAGAAGATGGGGCTCTGGCTCCAGGCCGAGATGGGCATGGGCGACAACTGGATGCTGTCCCCGAAGGATGCCAAGGCCGAGGACACCTGGGAGGACTACTCCTGGTACGGCTTCATGTACTACGGCGTGAAGGCGATCTTCATGGTCACGCCGCAGTTCGGCGTGCACCTGGGCTACAGCGCCTGGGACCCGAACACGGACAGCGATGCCGGCAAGAACGACGCCCACTCGATGATCACGCCGGGCATCGTCTACAAGTGGTGCAAGGCCACGCGCACACAGTTCGAAGTCCAGATGGTCACCCAGCAGAACGGCGTCGACTCCGAGGGTAAGAACCTCGACGACGACTCCTACACGCACTTCGTCCTGCAGCAGGTCTTCACCTGGTAGGCTCGTGATGGAGCCGGGGGGCGCCGTTCGCCGGCGCTCCCCGGCGCTCTTTCGCCGCTCGACATCTGCCCTTGACGCCCGTTCGGCCTCCAGGTGCCAGGCGGTTTCGCGCCGGTCCCGTGCGCTCGCCCCCCGGAGGGTATGCTCGGACAGGGCTGGGTTGCGGCCGTCCTGGAAGCAGGCGGCGACCCGCTCCATCATCCCCATCGCGGAGGCAACCTCGCGCGGCAGGAGCCCGCCGGCGTCGGTCGTGAGCGGGCCGGCGTCGAACTCGCCTTCCACCCTGCGGGATCCCAGGGCCCGGAAACTCAACCGATCTGCGCTACAGTCTGTTCGCATCGGGCGGGCCTCCGGATTCGTCATAGGCTCTTTGACAGGAGTTTAGCAGCTGCGCCCGCCGAGATCTCGTAATCGATTGCCAGATAGGATGATTACGGCTGCAGCTGCTGTAAGACCCCCTCGTCGTCGACCCGCCAGCCGAGTGCGCGTAGGACTTCGCGTTGGGTCGCCGTAGGCGTCTCGAGCTGCCGGCGCGGCTTACGCGTCCCCGCTGCAACCATCAACACCGAGTGCAGATGCCGCATCTGATCGATCGTGGCGTTGGCCGTCGTCTTCAGTCCGCCCGCCTCGAGTCGCAGTTCCAAGCGTCGCAGGTACGCGAGCGCGGCGACACAACAGAAGAAGTGGCACCGGATCTTGCCATCGGTCCAATGACGCACCGGCTGAGCCCCGACCAGGTCCGCCTCCTTGCTCTGGCGAAAGTGACTCTCCACCTGCCACCGGTCCAGGCTCGCGGCCACGATCTCCGCCGTCGTCCAGTCGGTGTTGTCGGTAATGATGACCGTCTTGCCGAACCGCAGCTCAGCCCGGCCCGCGCGGTAGGCGTTCTTGCGAAACCCCATCGCCAGCCCGTCCACGTCGTCGGTGAACTCCAGGTCATACAGGTCGCTCGCGACATGCAGCTGCTCGCAGACCCGGAAGTAGCGCTCCCAGATCGCTTCCGGGTCTCGCCAGTGAGGCATCCGCTCCCGCACCTTGGTCCGCATCTCCAACAGCTCCTGGCGCACCTGCTCCAGCTTGCGTTCGAAGGTCAGTTGCTGCTTGCGCGCCGTCGGCGGGTTCCAGGTCACCACCACTGCCCGCTCTGCACCCCAGAACTCGCCCCGCGTCCGCAGAGCCAGCATCTGCTCTTCGGGCTCGCCAACCTCGACCCGCCGCCGGTTCCGAGGGATCTCGATCGGCGCATACTGGTCCAGCGGGACGATCAGCAGTCCGGGCTACTTCCCGCCCAGCGACACCAGAATCGCCAGCGTCCGCGGCTTGGCCTGGGAGAGTTGTCGCTGAGCATCAGAAAGCGTAGAAATCCAGACCGGCGTTGGCGTGGGGAAGGGATTGCCTGGGCGTTGGATTCGGGGTAGAGGATCTGCGGCCAGGGGTCCTAGAGGGTGAGAGCCCGGAGCCTAGACTCTCCGAGCCCTCGGGCCGAACCACTGGGGACGCGATTCGGTAGAGCTGTTCTGCCAGAAGTCTCCGGGTTTGTCCAGCCCCATCTGTCCCCGGCTGGGGACGCGTGGAATCACTTCGACTTGCGCTCTGCGCCCGACCTGCCTGCCGGAGGCTGTTTTTCATCTGTCGGTTCTGCGACCGGGGCCAGCGCTACTGCTGCCGGGGGTGTGCGGAGACGGCCCGGGTGGTGAGCCTGCGGGCCGCCGGCATCCGGTATCAAGCGACTCACGCGGGCAAGATGCGCCACGCGGCGCGCCAGGCGCGGTATCGGCTCCTGCGGCGCCGGCAGGAGAAAGTGACGCATCAGGGTACCCAAGGGTCCGACGAGTTGAGGATCGTGTCCTCGTGTCCGGCGACGGTGGCCGTGGGGGTCGCCTGGGAGGCCGGGCAGGAGGAGACGATCGATGCGCAACCTCTGGATGGGAGTGATGCCGGGGCCGGAGTGGACCCGGGTTCTGGTTCAGGATGGTCCGCAGACGTTGTTGAAGGCGCGCCTGCCGCACGGGCCGGTTCATCCGCGGGCGGTGGAGACTCTCTGC
>VGIY01000021.1 GCA_016867695.1 Candidatus Eiseniibacteriota bacterium
AGCGCCCCCGCACCAGGGCGCGGAATCCGAAGCGCTCGCGCACCTCGTCGGCGACCTCGTCGAGGGCGGCCGCCCGCCGCGCGGAGAGGCGCCCCGGGCGGGCGAGCGCGCCGCGCCCCCGCGCCGGCGCGGCGGGCACGCTCCGCGCCGCCCGCGGCGCAGCCTCGGCCCCGGAGCCCGCCGCGCCGGGCTCGAGGTCCGCCGCCGCCCTCGCTCCCGCCGCTTCGCCGTCGTCGAAGAGCCCGAGCTGCGAACCCCCGCCCGCGGCCAGGCCGGAAAGCTCGACGCCCAGACCGCGCAGCCCGAGCCGCCGCGTGCGCAGGGCGCGCAGCAGCAGGAGCGCCTCCTCGCAAAGCCGCTCGGAGGGGCAGGCGGCGCCGCCCAGGGCGATGCTGCGCACCGCCTGCGCCCCGTCGGCCCAGCGCGCGTGCACGCGCAGGCGCCGCGGGACCGCGCCCAGGCGCCGCGCCTGCGCGCCGGCGCGCTCGGTCAGGTAGTGCAGCATGCCCTCCAGTCCGTCCGCGTCGACGCGCGGCGCGTCGAAGGAGGTCTCGCGCCGGATCGCGCGCGGCAGCTCGCGCGTCGCGATCGCCCGCGTCTCCTCGCCCCGCGCGCGTACGGCCAGCAGCAGCCCCACCTCGCCGAAGAGCTCGCGCATCTCCCGGGCGCCGAAGCGCCGCAGCTCGCCGATGCGCGTGAGCCCCATCTCGCGCAGCAGCCGGGCGCGCCGGGGGCCGACGCCGGGGAGATCCTCTATCGGGCGGCGCGCCACGAAGGCCGCCTCGCCCCCCGGCCGCAGCCAGGCCAGACCGCCCGGCTTGGCCAGCCGCGTCACCATGCGGGCGACCATCCGGTTGGTCGCCAGCCCCAGCGAGACGCTCAATCCCGTGCGGCGCTCGATCTCCTCGCGCAGCCGCGCCGCCGCGCGGATCAGGTGTCCGTGCGCCCGCTCCGTGCCGGTCAGATCGACCAGGGCATCGTCGAGGAAGGTCTCGATGTCCGGCGACAGGCGCGCGGCGAGAGCGAAGACCTGCTCGGCGAAGGCGCGATAGGTCGGCGCGTGCCCCGGGAGGATCGCGATCTGCGGGCAGCGGCGCCGGGCCTCGGCGAGCGTCGTGCCCGCGCGGATGCCGAAGCGGCGCGCCTCGTACGAGACGCTGGCGACGACGCCGGTACCCACGGCGACGGGCTTGCCGCGCAGCGCGGGCCGCCGCAGCTGCTCGACCGAGGCGAAGAAGGCGTCGATATCGAGGTGCAGCACTGCGGGGTGCGCCCCCCAGGGATCGCCCGCGCCGAGCCGGCACTCCCCCTCTTCCCGTCCGGCCGGCGCCGGCGCGGCCGGGGCGCCGCCGGCCACTTCGTTCTCCCAGCCTATCCTTCGTACATCACGCACTCGGCTCGCCATGTGAGATCCCCCGCGTCGAAACAGAGTTGATAGACATCGCCCGTCTCGGCCGTGACGGAAAAGTAGTGCAAGGCGCGCCGCCCCTCGCGGTCGACCCAGCGCGTGTGGGTGCGCACGACCCGGATCGCGCGCCCGCCGCGCTTGAAGACCAGGGGCGTCGCCTCCCCGCCCTGGAAATCGGCGCGCACCTTGATCGGCTCAGCGAGCGTCTCCCAGCGCATTGCGCCCCCCTCGCTCCCCCGCTCCTTCACCCCTCATTCCCGTCCGCTTCCCTCCCCCGCGCCCCCGTACCTTCGCCCCTTCGCCCTTCGCCATTCGCTCCCTCGCCCGCCCGCACCGCCGCGCGCTCCCGCTCACATGCGCCGCAGCAGACCCACCACCCTGCCGGCGACGCGGAAGTGGGGATCGCCCCGCGGCACGCGGAGGACGCCGTACTCGGGATTCGCCGGATGGAGCTCCAGGCCCCCGCGCCGGCGCCGCAACCGCTTCACCGTCGCCTCCTGATCGGGGCCGAGATAGGCGACGACCAGGTCGCCGTCGCCCGCTTCCGCCTCGGGGTCGACGACGACGTAGTCCCCATCGAGAATCCCCTCGTCGCGCATGCTCTCGCCGCGGACACGCACGCTGAAGCGCCCGCGGCGCGCCCCGATGAACTCGGGCGTCAGGTAGCCATCAATCTCCTCGAAGGCGGTCAGTGGATGTCCGGCGGCGACGCGCCCGGCGATCGGCACCCCGCGATCGCGGCGGCTGCGCGGGCTCAGGCTCCAGCGCCCGCCGCCGCGGCGCAGGAAACCCTTCGCCGCGAGCGCTTCGAGGTGCTGGAAGACCGTGGCCGGCGAGGAGAGCCGGAGCCGTCCGGCGATCTCGCGCATCGCCGGGAAGCGCCCCTCCTGCTCCACCCCGGCGAGGATCACCTCCAGGACCTCGCGCTGGCGGGCCGTGAGCTCTTCCATGTTCCCCCCTACCGATCGCCGGGCCGCGTCGCGCGCCCCGGCAGCCCTGAGGAAGCCCCGCGATCCGGAAGGCCCGCCCCCCGCGTTGCCGATCGTCTTGCAGGCTGGCCGGCCACCGCCTGGAGAGCGGGCCTCCCTCGTCGCGAACCAAAGATACCGAACATTTGTTCGGTAGGCAAGAGAAATCCTCCCCGGGGTCGGGGATCTTTATCCATCCCATTCTCCCCCAAGCAATTGCACGCCCATACACCCCGTGCTACAATTCTCCCGACGCTCTCGATCGCCACCACCTCGGGAGAGACGCACCATGCAGCGCACGGTCCTGGCCCTCGTCTTGCTTCTCTGCGTCCCCGGCGCGGGCGCCGAGGAGCTGACCTTCACCACCTGGAACCTGCTCAACTACCCGGGCGGCGACGGGCTCGCGCGGGCGCCCCACTTCCGCACGGTGCTCACGCAGGTCGCCCCCGACATTCTCGTCGTGCAGGAGATCCAGACCGAGACCGGCGTCGCCCACTTCCTCACCCATGTGCTCGGGCAGATCGAACCGGGCGCCTGGACTTCGGGGCCATTCCACAACGGCTACGACACCGACCGCGCGCTCTTCATCCGCGCCGGGTGCGTCGAGGTCGTCGCCTCGGGCTGGCTGAGCACGGCGCTGCGCACCATCGATTGGTGGCACCTCTACTGGCCGGCGACGGGCGAGGAGTTCCGCGTCTACACGCTGCATCTGAAAGCCAGCCAGGGTTACGAGCAGCAGCGGCTGGCCGAGTGCACCATCCTGCGCACCGCGCTCGCCGGGCTCGACGAGGGCCTGCCCTTCCTGGTGGCCGGCGACTACAACATCTACACGGCGACCGAGCCCGCCTACCAGCACCTGACCGCCGAGGGTCCCGGGAGGCTCTTCGATCCGATCGACCAGGAGGGCCACTGGCACGACAATCCCGCCTACGCGGCCATCCACACGCAGAGCACGCGCACGACCTCCTTCGGCGGAGGCGCTACGGGCGGCATGGACGACCGCTTCGACCTCATCCTGGTCGCCGCGGAGTTGCTCGACGGATCCGGCCTCGAGATCCTCCCCGACACCTACACCGCCTTCGGCAACGACGGCGCCCACTTCAATCAGTCGATCATCGAGAACGGCAACGCCGCCGTGCCCTACGAGGTGGCCGAGGCGCTGCACCTGAGCAGCGACCACCTGCCCGTCTTCGCCCTGCTGCGCGCCGGGCCGACGGCCGATCTGGTCTGGCTGCCGCCGTCCACCCGGCTCTCCGTCGGCCCCAACCCGGCGAGCGGGCCGACGACGCTGCGCTTCACGCTCGGGAGCTCGGACCCGGCCGCGCTCGGGATCTACGATGCCGCCGGCCGCCTCGTCGGGCGGTGGCCGGGCGCGGGCCGCGCCGGAACGCACGAGTGGGTCTGGAACGGAGGCGGCGCCGACGGGCGACCGGCCGGACCGGGCGTCTACTACGCGCGGCTCGCGGGGGGCGGCGGGACGAGCGTGGCGCGCATCGTCCGGATCGGTGACTGACGGGCCGCGCCGGCGCGGGGCGGATGATCATCGGGCCTCCGCGGCGGGGCTCGATCCACGCCGCGTCGGCGCTTCGCTGCGCTCGAGCCGCAGGGTCCTCGGCCCGGCCGCGCGAGGCGCCGGAGCCGGCGTTCAGGCGGCCGCGGGTTCTTCTGCCCGCGATTCCCCCGCCCTCGGCGGCAGGCGGACGTGGAATGTGCTGCCCACCCCCACCTCGCTCTCCAGCGCGATCTCGCCATCCATGAGACGCACGAGCTGGCTCGAGATCGACAGCCCCAGTCCCGTCCCGCCGTGGCGGCGCGCGGTGGCGCCGTCTCCCTGGGCGAAGGCCTCGAAGACTCGGGCCTGCTGATCGGCGGGGATGCCCACGCCGGTGTCGCGCACGGCGATGTGCAGCCAGCCGGGCCGCCGCGCGTCCGGGGCGATCAGCACCCTCACGCTGCCGCGCTCGGTGAACTTGAGCGCGTTGCCGGCGAGATTGAGCAGCACCTGGCGCAGCCGCATGGCGTCGCCGAGCAGCGTCCGCGGCGCGCCGGGCGAGACATCGAGGGCGAGATCGATGCCCTTGCGCCGCGCCCCGAGCGCCAGCGTGCCCAGCGCTTCCCGCGCCACCTCGGCCGGCTCGAACGGCTCGCACTCCAGCTCCAGGCGCCCCGCCTCGATCTTGGAGAAGTCGAGAACGTCGTTGATCACGCGCATCAGCGACTCGGCGCAGGAGCGCACGACCTTCAGGTGCTCGCGCTGCTGCTCCGACGCTTCGCCGTCGAGCAGCAGCTCCGTGACCCCGAGGATGCCGTTCATCGGCGTGCGGATCTCGTGGCTCATGTTGGCCAGGAACTGCCCCTTGGCGCGGTCGGCGGCGATCGCCGCCGCCCGCGCCTGCTGCAGCTCGAGTTCCGCCTGCTTGCGCGCGCCCACGTCGCGCATCGTCGCCAGCAGCATCGGCCGGCCGCGGACCTGCACGCCGACGAGCGAGATCTCGGTGTCCACCGGCCGGCCGTCCCGATGGAGGTGGCGCCACTCGAAGAGCTGCGGCCTCCCCGCCAACGCCGCCCCGATGCGCTCGGCGGCCGCCTCGGCCGAGGGACGGCCGTCCGGCTGGAGCGGCGGCGAGAAGTCCACCGGGCTGTGACCGATGACTTCTTCGCGGCCCACGCCCCAGATCTCGCAGACACGGGGATTGCAGTCCTCGAAGATGTCGCTCATCAGGAAGATGCCGTCGGCGGAGCGTTCGAAGAGGAGCCGGTACATCTCCTCGCTCTCCCGCGCGGCGCGCCGAGCCATCCTGCGCCAGGCGGCCAGGACCGCCGCCAGCAGGCCGAGCAGCCCGCTCGCCAGCACGCCGAGCGCGAGCGTCAGCTCATCCAGCGCCCGTTCCGCGGGGGGGAAGAACGCCGGCAGCGCCCGCGCCCGCAGGCTCCAGGCGACGCCCGGCAGGTGGAGGATGCGGCCGCACGACAGCCCCTCCGGCGCCGCCGGCCGCGCCTGCGCCTGCCCCGCGAACAGCAGGCTCGCGGGATCGGCGTCGGCGCACTCGTACAGCTCCGCGGCCACGCTGGCCGGCAGCGGCGCGAGCGCCCTGGCGGCCATCTCCTCGACGGCGATGCAGGCCGCGACCCAGCCGTCGTGGGCCGCCCGGCGCTCCTGCGGGGTCCCGGGCGGCGCGCGCTGCCCGTAGGTGGGCAGGAAGAGCGTCACCAGGCGGGCGCCCGGCGCGCCGTCCGCGACCCGTACCCGGCTCAGGACCGGCGTCCTCAGGTCGCGCGCCCTTTCAGCCGCGGCGCGATCGACCGTCCAGCCCTCGGCCCCGCCCTCGCCGTCGGCGCCCGCCAGCAGCGTGGGGAGGGCATCCCCCCGCCAGGCGCTCTCCGGACCGGGGAAGCGCGCCACCCAGTGCAGCTCCTCCGGGCCGCGATCGGCCAGGATGCCGCGCACGAAGATGTCCCACTCGTACGGCTCTACCGACTCGCTGGCGGCGATCAGGCCGCGGGCGGCCTCGAGGATGAGCACGTGGTCCTGGATCGATCGGTAGAGGAGTTCGCCGGCCCGCTCCGCCTTGTCCTCTATGCGCCGGCGATCCCGCTCCTCGACCTGCCGGCCCACGGTGTGGGAGATCAGGAAGGCCGCCGCGAGCGCCGCGCCGAAGACCGCCAGGCCCGACCAGTGGAGCGCGATCGGGCGCGCCCTGTGCGCCCAGGTCCGGATCTCTCCCGCGCCCGCACCCATGCCCGCTCTCTCGACTGGCCGTTTCGGACGCCCGCGCGCGATCGGCCAGCCCGATCGCAGCCGCCCTCGCGCAGTCCAGGCGGCTGCGCGGTGCTCAGGCGGCGCGGCGTCCCGACGGGGGACCCCCACGATATCGGCAGGGGGGGGACCAGAGCTGAAGGACCGTCTCTGCCCGGGGCGCCCATGGCCGCCCCTGCTCGAAGGCGTCCGCCGCGCCCGGGGCGCCCGCGCCTGTTCAGCGGGGCCGACTGGCGGATTCCCGCCAGCCATCGTCCCCGCCGCCCAGCCCCCTCGCGGCCCGATAGGAGCTGCGCACGAGCGGACCCGCGTCGACGCGCGCCAGCCCCGCCTCGCGCCCCCAGCCGGCCATCCGGGCGAACTCGTCTTCGGCGTAGTAGCGCTGGACGGGCAGCTTGCCGCGCGCGGGCCGCAGGTACTGGCCGATCGTCGCGTGCGCGCAGCCGCTGGCCGCCAGGTCGCGCAGCAGCGAGCGGATCTCGCGCGCCGACTCTCCCAGCCCGACCATGAAGCCCGACTTGACGCGCAGGCCCGCCGCCGCCGCGCGCCTCAGCAGGTGCAGCGAACGCTCGTAGTCGGCCCCGGGCCGCACGGCCGGGTAGATCCGCGGAACCGTCTCGACGTTGTGGTTGAGAACGTCGGGGCGCGCCTCGAGGACCGCGTCGAGCGCTCCTGCGTCGCCGCCGAAGTCCGGAATCAGCAGCTCGACCGTCGCCGCGGGCAGGCGCCGGCGCAGCGCCCGCAGCGTGGCGGCGAAGTGCGCGGCGCCGCCGTCGGGGAGATCGTCGCGGGTCACCGAGGTGACGACGACGTGCCGCAGGCCGAGGCGCTCGGCCGCGCGGGCGACCTC
This sequence comes from Candidatus Eiseniibacteriota bacterium, assembly GCA_016867695.1. Taxonomy (GTDB): domain Bacteria; phylum Eisenbacteria; class RBG-16-71-46; order CAIMUX01; family WJJG01; genus VGIY01. The sequence goes on from VGIY01000021.1 coordinate 6,984, forward strand.
CTCGGGCTCGCCCGGATCGGGGGGCGCCGGCGGGCGCGAGACGACCGCGCAGAAGCGGCAGCCGCGCGTGCAGGCGTCGCCGAGGATCATCACCGTCGCCGTGCCCGAGTTCCAGCACTCGTGGCAGTTGGGGCAGCGGGCGCTCTCGCAGACGGTGTGCAGGCGGCTCTCGCGCAGCACGCCGCGCACGCGGGCGTAGGTCTCGCCGCCCGGCAGGCGCGTGCGCAGCCAGCCGGGCTTGCGCGCGCCGCGCTCGGCCTCGCGGCGGATCCGCGCCAGCAGCTGGTCGGCCTCCTCCTCGCCGGTCAGCGCCCCGCCGCGCAGGCTGCGGAAGTCGACGCCGAAGACCTCGCCGCAGGCGTCACGCAGCGCCTCGGCCGCCGCGTCGACCGCCGGCGTTCGGGCGGCGCCGAGGAGCGCCTCGATCGAGGTCACCCGCTCGCCGGCAAGCCCGCAGGGGACGATCCGGCGGAACCCCTCCAGCGGGCCGCGGACGTTGAGGGCCACACCGTGGAGGCTCACGCCGCGGGCGACGCGCACACCGAGCGCCGCCACCTTCGCCCAGGAGGAGGACGTGTCCGGGGTCCCCGGGCGGCGCGCGCCGTCCTCGTCCCTCCGGCGCGCCTCGTCCCTCCGGCGCGCCTCGTCCCGCCGGCCGGTCTCGCCCCCGCTGCCGCCGCCGAGCCCTTCCGCCGCGCGCACCCAGACGCCGGTCAGCCCCGGGCGCCGCTCGCCCCGCACGCCGAAGCGCTCCAGCGCGCGCAGGAGCGCCTCTTCGAGCGCGCCGACGAAAGCCCTGACCGACAGGTCGTGCGCGCGCAGGTCGCAGTGGAAGTAGGCGGTCAGCTGCCCGGGTCCGTGGTAGGTGACATCCCCGCCGCGATCGGTCGGGACGACTTCGAGCCCGCTGCCGGGAAGGACATTCTCGCGCCGGCCGTGGCGACCGAGCGTGAGCACCGGCTGGTGCTGGAGGAGCAGCAGCGTGTCGGGCAGCTCCAGGGCGCGGCGCAGCTCCCAGAGCTGCCGCTGCAGCCGCCAGGAGGGGTGGTAGGCGCTCTCGCCGTCGAGCAGCGCGGCGACTCCGTGCAGGCGGGACTTCCTCACGCCGCGCTCCTCGCCCGATCCCGTCTCAGCCGTGCAGGCCGAGCCCGACCGCCGCGCCGAAGGCCTCGGGGACCGCCTCGGCCATCGTCGGGTGGGCGTGCACCGTCGCCAGCACCGCGTCGGCGGAGAGGCCGCAGCGCCCGATGAGCGTCAGCTCCGCGATCAGCTCTCCGGCGATCGGACTGACCGCGTGCGCGCCGAGCAGTTTTCGCGTGCCCGGCTCGAGGATGACCTTGACGAATCCGCCGGTCTCGTTCTCGGCCACCGCGCGACCCAGGCCGACGAAGGGGAAGCGGCCTACGTCCACCGCGCCGTGGCGCGCCCGCGCGGTCGCTTCGTCCAACCCCACCGAGGCGACCTGCGGCCGCGTGTAGACGACGCCCGGCATCCACTCGCGCGCGACCGATTCCGGCTCCGGCCCGCCGAGCCGTCCCGCCGCGTGCGCGGCATGGTCGGCGGCGTGGATCCCCTGCGCCGAGGCGGCGTGCGCCAGCAGCGGCGGCCCGGTCAGGTCGCCGATCGCGTAGACGCCCGGGGCGCTCGTGCGCTGGTGCTCGTCGGCGGCGACGAAGCCCCGCTCGGGCACGATCCCCAGGGTCTCCAGGCCGAGATCCTCCACGTTTCCCCGGACGCCGACCGCCACCAGCACCCGGTCGGCTTCGATCGCCTCAGCCCCCTCATCCGCGCCGGGCGCGACGCCCTCATCCCCCGCCGGCTCGGCGCGGCAGCGCAGCGCGCCCCCGGCGTCGTCCACGCCCGCGACCCGCGTCCCGGTCAGCACGCGCACGCGGCGCTTCTGGAGCGCCTTCTTCAGCTCCTCCCCCGCCTCGGCCTCCATGCCGGGGAGCAGGCCCGGGAGCATCTCGACCAGCGTCACCTGCGATCCGAACGTGCTGAAGAGGTCGGCGAACTCGACGCCGATCGCCCCGGCGCCGATGATCACGCACCGCCGGGGCACGGCCGTCAGCGCCAGCGCCTCGCGGCTGGAGAGGATGCGCTCGCCGTCGAAGGGCAGGCCCGGCAGCTCCCGCGCCCGGCCGCCCGCGGCCAGGATCACCCGCGGCGCGCGCAGCGTCTCCCCTGCCGTCGCTCTCCGGGCCCGGCCGGCGGCGATCTCCATGCCGCCCGGAGCCGGCTCGAGCGCCACGCGCACGCCCGTCTCGTCGCGGCCGTCGAGCCGCCCGCCCGCCTGCCAGAGCTCCACGCCGCCCCGCTCCAGCAGCAGCAGGATCGCCTTGACCAGCCGCTCGACGACCTGACGCGAGCGCCGCTGCACGGCCGCGTAGTCGAACCCGGCGCCCTCGATCGTCAGCCCCAGACGCCGCGCGCCGGCCAGCTCCAGGAAGGCGTGCGCCGAACGCAGCAGCGCCTTCGTCGGGATGCAGCCCCAGTTGAGGCAGACGCCGCCCGGAGCGGAGCGCTCGACGAGCGCCGTGCGCAGGCCGCGCTGCGCCGCCCGCAGCGCGGCAACATATCCCCCCGGCCCGCTGCCGAGGACGACGAGATCGTAGTCGTGGATCTCCCGGCCCATCCCGCCTCCGCCGCGGCGCGCCGCCCGCGCCGCCGCTACCTCGGCGGACAGGCGCGCCCCGGCATCAGCGGCCGGGGGCGGCTGTGCGCCACGCCCAGGATTTCCCTCGCCCGCCGCTCGAGGCGGGCTTCCTCCGTCGCCGCCGACGCCGCCCGGTCCAGGTCGATCCTCCCGCCGGCCATCGACCCGTGCCCGCCGGCGCGCCCCCGGTCGCCGACGATCCGGCGCAGCACGCGGCCCGCCTGCGCGCCGTGCCGCTCGGCGCGCAGCGACAGGTAGAGCCGGCGCTGGTGCATGCCGCAGGCCAGCACCCACTCGACCCCCTCGACGCGCAGCAGGAAGTCGGCCAGCTGCGCCGGCGCGTCGGGATAGGGCACTCGCCCGAGGCGGGCGACGGCCACCTCGCCGAAGAGGCGCGTCGTGCGCAGGGCGACGCTCAGGCTGCCCAGGTAACCGGGCGAGACGGGCGCCTGCTCGATCCGCGCCAGGCGCCGATTGTCCACCAGCGGGAAGAGCGTGGTGAAGACGCGCGCATCGGCGGGCGTGCCTTCCCGGCCGAGGTTCTGGGTCTCGGAGCGGATGGCGTGGAAGACGGCCGTGGCCAGCCGCCGATCGGGCGCCAGCCCGGCCGGCTGCAGGTACTCGAAGAGGATCGTCGAGACGGCGCCGAAGCCGGGGCGGACGTCGCTGAAGACCGCCTCCCGCGTGGAGCGGCGCAGCGGGTGATGATCGAAGACGATCTCCGGGCGCAGTCCCTCGGGGAGCGAGTGGTTGCCGCTGCCCGGCTGGGTGTCGACCAGGGCGAGGGCGTCGTAGCGCTCGCCGCGGAGCTGCGCCCGATGGATGAGCGGGATGCGCAGCTCCCGCACCATGGCCTGGTTCTCTGCCCGGCCGATCCGGCCGCCGTAGCCGATGTCGGCGGCCACGCGCAGACCGCGGCGCAGGATCCGGCGCAGCAGCAGCCCCCCGGCCAGCGCGTCGGGGTCGGGATGGTCGTGGAGGAGGATCAGCGCGCGGCGGGCCCCGGCCAGCGCCTCCGCCAGCCTCGTGTACCGCCGCTGCTCCCGCTTCATCTCGCCCGCCCCCGTCTTCGCCCGCGTCCGGCCCTCCGGCCGCGTCCGCGCGGGCGCCGAGACCCGCCGTGCGGCGGGCGACGGGCACGCTAGCACAGGCGGCCCGAGGCGACAAGGCGCCCGCCGAGTCGCCGGCTCGGCTCCCCTTCGGGCTTTGACCCCACCACCCGCCCGACCTAGACTCGGGTCTTCGCGCGCGACCGCCGCGCCGGGCCGCGCGCACTTGGGCGCGGCAGGCTTTCCGGCCGCCCTCCGCCGGCGCGAGCGGCGGGAGCCGGAAGCGGGCGCGAGGCCGGGGCCGGCGCCGGGGGGAGACGGAAGCGATGTCCGAGCCCGCCTGCCTGCGGATCGCGCTGGCGCAGATCAACACGACCGTCGGCGACCTGACCGGCAACTCGGCGCTGATCGAGCGCGCCTACCGTAGCGCCGTCGACGCGGGGGCCGCGCTCGTCCTCTTTCCCGAGTTGGCGCTGACCGGCTACCCCCCCGAGGACCTGCTGCTCAAGCCCTCCTTCCACGACGACGGACTGGCGGCGCTCGACGACCTCGCCTCGCGCATCACGCGCGGCATGGCGATCGTCGGCTACGCCGCGCGCACGCCGGCGGGGCTCTGCAACGCGGCGGCGATTTTGGGGCAGGGCCGCCTGCTCGACCGCTACGACAAGTGCACGCTGCCCAACTACGGCGTCTTCGACGAGAAGCGCTACTTCGTCGCCGGCCGCCGCTGCCCCGTCTATGCCTGCGGGCCCTGGCGGATCGCCGTCAACATCTGCGAGGACCTCTGGGTCGAGGGCGGCGTGGCGCGCGTCCAGGCGCTCGAGGGCCGGGCCCAGCTCATGCTCAACCTCTCCGCCTCCCCCTTCCACGCCCGCAAGGGCCGGCTGCGCGAGGAGCTGATCGCCTTTCGCGCCCGCCAGCTCGGCCTGGCCATCGCCCAGACGAATCTCGTCGGCGGACAGGACGAGCTCGTCTTCGACGGCCGCAGCCTGGCCGCCCGCGCCGGCGGCGAGGTGATCGCCCGCGCCCGCCAGTTCGAGCCGCAGCTGCTGCTCGTCGACCTTCCCGAGCCGCGGCCGGCGGAGACGGCGCCGGCCGGGGAGCCGGTTGCCCTCGGCGCGCCTTCCCGCGAGCGGCCCTCCACGGCGCCCGGCGATCCGGCGCTCCCGACCCGAGCCGCCCGCATGCTCGCCGGCGAGCCCCCTCCCGAACTGGGCCGCTGCGAGCAGCCGCCCGATCGCGCCTCGCTGTCGCTCGCGGAGGTGGCGCTGCCCGAGGCGCTCCTCGCGCCGGCCGCGACGCACAGGGCCGGCGCCCCCGGAGCCTCGACCGCGGAGCGGATCGACGGAGCCGGCGCGCCCGCCACCCCCGCCGCGGGCGCCATCGCCGCCGAGCTCGACGAGGAGGAGGAGATCTACCGCGCGCTCACGCTCGGCCTGGCCGACTACGTGCGCAAGAACGGCGCGCGCGGCGTCGTCATCGGCCTCTCGGGGGGCATCGACTCGGCGCTGACCGCGGTCGTCGCCGTCGACGCGCTCGGACCCGACGCCGTCGTCGGCATCTCGATGCCCTCGGCCTACAGTTCGGCGGCGACCAGGCTCGACGCCCGGCTGGTGGCCGAGAACCTGGGCATCGCCTTCCACGAGATCCCGATCACCGTCGTCTTCTCCGCCCTGCTCGAGCAGCTGCGCCCGCTGCTGCGCGACGCTCCGCCCGACGTCACCGAGGAGAACCTGCAGGCGCGCATCCGCGGCACGATCCTGATGGCCTTCGCCAACAAGTTCGGCCACCTCGTCCTCGCCACCGGCAACAAGAGCGAGGTGGCCGTCGGCTACTGCACCCTCTACGGCGACATGGTCGGCGGCTTCTCGGTGCTCAAGGACGTCTTCAAGACGCAGGTCTATCAGCTCGCCCGCTGGCGCAACGCGCGGATGCCGGGGCGCGCGCCGATCCCCGAGGAGACGCTGACGCGCCCGCCGAGCGCCGAGTTGAAGCCCGATCAGCGCGACACCGATTCGCTGCCCCCCTATGAGATCCTCGACCCGATCCTGCGCGAGCTGGTCGAGCGCGACGCCGCCCCGCGCGAGCTGCGCGCCGCCGGCTTCGATCCGCCGACGGTCGAGCGCGTCTTCCGCATGGTCCAGGGCAACGAGTACAAGCGCCGCCAGGCCGCCCCCGGGATCAAGATCACGCCGCGCGCCTTCGGCCGCGACCGGCGCTATCCGCTGACCAACCGCTACCGGCCGCGGGGGCCGGCGGGAGATGCGGGGAGCGCCTAGCCGCGCCTCCGCCGAGCGGCGATGGAGCCTCGCCTCGAGCATCGCTGGGACCTGACGCCCGCGGAGGCCTTCGCCCTCCAGCGCGAGCTCGCCGCCCTCGTGCGCCCGATCGGCGATCCGCCGCCGCTCCCCTGTCTGGTCGCCGGCTGCGACGCCGCGGGCGGCGGCCGCGGTTCGCGGCTGGGCGACGAGATCGTCGCCGGCGTCGTCGTCCTGCGCATCCCCGGCTTCGAGATCGTCGACTGCGCCCACGCCGCCGCCCAGGCGCGCTTCCCCTACATCCCCGGGCTGCTCGGCTTCCGCGAGGGACCCGCCTACCTGGAGGCCTTCGCCCGCCTGCGCGCGCGTCCCGACCTGCTCCTCTGCGACGGCCAGGGCATCGCCCACCCGCGCGGGCTGGGCCTCGCCGCGCACCTGGGCGTCCTCTTCGACCTGCCCAGCGCGGGCGTCGCCAAGTCGCGTCTGATCGGCGAGCACCGCGATCCGGGAGCCCAGCGCGGCTGCAGCGCGCGCCTCGTCCACCAGGGCCGCTGCGTCGGCCGTGTCGTGCGCACGCGCACCGGCGTGCGGCCGCTCTTCGTCTCCCCGGGCCACCGCCTGACCGTCGAGGCGGCGGCCCGCGTCGTCCTGTCGCTGGCGACTCGCTTCCGCCTGCCCGAGCCGACGCGCCTCGCCGACCGCTGGGTCGCCCGGCTGCGGCGTGACCCATGCTCCCGCCCCTGAACGCCCGGGCGCCGTTCACGCGCGCGGCCCCGGCGGCCCCATTCGGGGTTTACGGCGACGCCGACAGCCGGTAGGTTGGCCGTGACGCCCGTCGGGAGCGGCTCGCCGCCGCGCTCAACCAGGAGGTCCCGCCATGCGCCCCATTGCCATGCTCGCAACCCTCGCGCTCCTGCCCGGCCTGCTCGCCGCCGGCGCCGGGGCGGCCACCATCGTCGTCCGGCCCGACGGCACGGGCGACTACCCTACGATCCGGGACGCCATCCTGGCCGCGACCGCCGGCGACGTGATCGAGCTCACCGACGGCACCTTCAGCGGCGAATGGAACACGGACTTCTGGATCGGCACGAAGCCGCTCACGCTGCGCGGCCAGTCGGGCAACGCCGAGGCGGTGATCCTCGACGCCGGCAGCGATCCGCTGGTCACGCGCCGCTGCCTGAATTTCCAGGAGACGCCCGCGACCTTCGTCGTCGCTCACATCACGTTCACGGGCGGCACCGCGCCGACCGAGTACGGCGGCGCCCTGTTCCTGCAGACCTCCGCCTCGCCCCGCTTCGAGCACTGCATCTTCCGGGGCAACCTGGCCACCCGCGGCGGGGCGGTCTTCCTCATGGACGACTGCACGCCCTCCTTCTTCCACTGCCTCTTCATCGACAACGAAGCCACGAGCTACGGCGGCGCCGTGATGTGCGGCATGCCGAACACCAGCGCCCTCTTCGACCACTGCCTCTTCGTCCGCAACGTCGCCGCCTATGGGGGCGGCGCCATCGCCGCCTGGAACAGCCCGACGACTCCGCGGATCACCAACTGCACCTTCTACGGGAACGCCGCGCCCGATGGCGCCGCCCTGGCCATCCGCTGGGGCGCGGAGCCGACGTTGGAGCGGACGATCATCGCCTACTCCACGCAGGGCGCGGCCGTCTGGTGCGAGACCGGCTGCAACCTCGACGTCGAGTGCTGCAACCTCTTCCACAACGCCGGCGGTGACTGGGTGGGCCCGCTGGCCGGCGCCGAGGGAAGCCACGGCAACATCGGCCTCAACCCCCTCTTCTGCGACCGCGGCGCCGACGACCTGCGCCTCTGCAGCGCCTCCCCCTGCGCGGCGGGCTCGCCGCCGAACGCCGAGTGCGACTACATCGGCGCCCGCCAGGCCGCCTGTGAGTGCCTCTTCGTCTGCTGCGTCGGGGGGACCTGCCAGTTCCTGACGGTCAGCGAGTGCGGCGCGCTGGCCGGCGCGCTGGTGACCGATCCCGCGCTCCAGAGCTGCGACCCGAATCCCTGCCCGGTGCCCGTCGAGCCGACGACCTGGGGGGCCTTGAAGGCGCGCTACCGGCGCTAGCGGCGCGCGCTCAAGCCCCCTTCCCGGTCGGCCGGGCTCCCGGGCCGGCGGCCGATCCGGCGGCGGCCGCCCGGTAGACTTCCAGCGTCGACGCCGCCATCGCGGCGTCGGTGAAGCTGTCGCGGAAGAGGCGCTCGGCCGCCTCGGCCATGGTCGCCGCGCGTTCCCGCTCGCGCAGCGCGGCGGCGATGCCCGCGGCGAGCGCGGCCGGATCGCCCGGCTCGACCAGCCATCCGGTCTCCCCGGGACGGACCATCTCGGGGATGCCTCCCGCCCGCGCGGCGACGACCGGCAGGCGCAGCGAGAAGGCGTCGAGGATCGCCGTCCCGAGGCCCTCGGTCAGGCTGGGATGGACGAACAGATCGAGCGCGCTCATCAGGCGGCCGACGTCGGCGCGCTCGCCCGCCAGGGCGACGCGCTCCCCTAACCCGAGGGCGGCCGCCCGGCGGTGGAGACTCCTCCGCTCGGGACCGTCGCCGACGACGAGGAGCGCCGCGCGCGGCTCCGTCGCCGCCACCCGGGCGAAGGCGTCGACGAGCAGCGCGTGACCCTTGTGCGGCAGGAGCCCGCCGACGCTGCCGAGCAGGATCGCCCCGGGAGAGAAGCCGAACTCCCGGACGATCTCGTCGCGCGCCCCCGCCACCCGCGCGAATCCGGGCGTGCCGCTGTGGACGACGCGGAGCCTCTCCGCCGGCACGCCGCTCGCGGCGAGGATCCCGGCGATCGCCTCGCTGACGCAGACGAAGCGCACCGTGCGCGCCGCTTTCCAGCGCGATCCCGGCGCGCGGCCCAGCGGCCGGTCGATCCGCCGGTGATAGACGAGCGGCACCGTCGAGCCCGCCAGCGCGCGCGCCGCCGCCGCCAGCCCCCAGCCGCGCGCCTCGTGGGCGGCGATCAGCTCGGGGCGCGCGCGGCGCAGGACGCGGACCGCGGCGATGATCGCCAGCGGGTCCCCGCCTCCCGCCGCGCGCAGCTCGTGGAGGTCGACGCCCGAGCCCGCGAGCGCCCCCGCCAGCGCTTCGCCCCGCCGGCAGACGAGGTGCGTCTCCAGTCCGGACGCGGCGAGCCGCCGGCAGAGCAGCGCGCACTGGCGCTGCCCGCCTCTCCAGCGGCGGCCGAGATCGAAGTGCAGCGTGCGCACGCCCCCCCCGAGAAGAAGTCCCTCCCCGCGCTCTCGCGACGGCCGAGCCGGGGATCCCTCGCGCCCCGCTCACGGCGAGGGCGGCGGGGCGTCGATACCCGCGGTCCGCCCGGCGAGATCGGGGCGGCGCGCGCCTTCCACGGGTCGTCGGCCGCCCGGCGCCGCGCCCGGCGCCCGGCCATGGTGGATCGGCGCCGGCTCGCTGTCCAGCGCCGCGCCCGAGCGGAACTGCCGCGCGACGGCTCGGCCGCGGAGCCCGACGTCCACGGAAGGCGACGGAAGGCGGCGGCCCCTGAACGGGGCGGCCACCGAACGGGGTGCGGGCCGTTTCCCGCCCGCC